>JBBRIY010000072.1:0-10070 GCA_038220215.1 Propionibacteriales bacterium | reverse complement strand
GGCCCGACCGCAGCGGCCAGCGGCGTCCAGGCCTCGGCCTCCGGGGTGCCGCCTCGGACGGCCGTCCAGTAAGTCTTGCCGCGCGTCACCTCGTCCTCGGTGAGGGCCGGCTCGTGGTCGTCGATGTGGATGTCGTCGGGGAAGATCCGCACCTTCAGCTGGACGCCGCCGTCGGCGTCGTGGAAGCGGGTCTCGAGTCGGACGGGCAGCAGGGCGATGGGGAGGGCTCGGTCCAGTCCCGCGATCACGCCCGCGTCGGGCTGCACGACCTCCCCGATGCGGTCGTTGACGCGGCGCCACGCGTCATCCCGGACGCCGGCGGCTGCGCCGGCCTCCTGCACGGCCCGGGCGTGACGTTCCACGGCGCGGGTGAGCTGGCCCTCGTCGCCGACCAGCCGGGCCTGCTGCACCTGCCGCCCGGCGTCTACCATCCGCCACTGGGCCTCGGTCACGGCCTGCTCTGCCTCGATCGCCTGTTGCCGCTGCCCGCGCATGGCGTCCTGGAACTGCCGGAAGTCGGTCACGGGTGCACCTCCGGCTCTGGCAGCAACTGCTTGGCCGGCACCCCGCGGCGGAACGGGAACTGGAGCGCGATCCACGCCTGGCTAGCGGCGTCGCTGGCCCACTTGTGCGTGTCGGGCGACCCGTCGTCGGTCCCCTTCCGCAGCGACTCGGCGAAGGAGGTGGCGGTGAGGAAGCCGCGGGCGTCGAGGGTGGCGTACTGCCAGGCCGCGTCGTTCCAGGTACGTCCTCCTCCGGTCCACGCGCGGTGCTCGTCCGGGCCGAGTTCCACGTTGTTCTCCACCAGCTCGTCGAAGCCGAACCTCGGCTCGGCGAAGTGCTCGGCGAAGAAGAACCAGTACGCCTTGTCCGGGTCGTCCTCCACGGCGCGGACGATCGGTTCGGTGAGGGCATCGAAGCCGACCAGCAGCACGTCAGGTGCCAGCAGCCCGACAAAGTCCGGCTCGATCACCGTGGCAGGATCGAGCAGGCGCTCGCCCGCAGGGCCGGCGTGGGTGTGGGCTGCGCTGATGATCACCCCGGGGTAGCGGCGGACCAGATCGCCCTTGACCACCAGCACCAGCGGGTCGTCGCCCTGCCCGGTCAGGCGGCTGAGCGTGCTCTGGGGCGCCTTGTGGAGTTCCTGCTTAAGGTCGTACCGGTCCTCCCGGTTGACCGTCACCTTCCGCGTCCAGAACTGCCGGGCGTAGGTGCCCCGCTGGTCGGTCGGGTACTCGTGCCAGAGCAGCTCGCGGGCGAGTTCGTGGTTCATGCCGACCAGGAAAGAGGCGATGAACTCGCGGTTGGCCGCGACCAGGGTGGTGGTGTCGGTGGGCAGGGTGTCGATGCCGGGCAGCAGCCAGTCGTGGGAGATCCGGGCCAGGGCCCCGTAGGTCGGCTCGGACAGGTCCGGCGCCGCCATGATGTCGTCGAACACGAGTGCCTCGTCGCCCAGCAGCGCCCCGATGCGGCTGTTGACCGCCCGGACGAGGGTCAGGCGCGGGTCGAGGGCCCCCACGACAAGGCCGCGGAGCCCGTCCAGGCCGCCGGCGAGTGCTCGCCCGGGGGCGGCGGGGGCCTCCCGGCCACGGACCTGCTTCGCTGAAAGCTCGATCGCTGCGTTCCGGAACTGGGCAACCACGGACTCCTGGGCCGCCGGCGCGAGCCCGAACGACTCCTCTGTGACCGCTGGGGAGACCCGTTGACCGGCGAGCATCCCCTCGAAGGAGGCGGCGTCGATGGTGCGGGCAGCCTCCCCGGTGCGGCCCGCCGCGTACAGGCTGGCGGTGTCGATGCGGACGCGGCCGCCGTCCTGCTCGATCATGGACGGCTCGACGTGCAGCACCTGGAGGGCGAAGTCGACCTGGCTCTGGGAGAGGCCGGCGTTGGAGCGGGCGAGTTGGACGACGTCGTCCTGCTGCCGGACGAACCCGCCGAACCCGCCGGCACGGGCGAGGACGCGGCCACCCCCGGCTCCGCCAGCCTCGGCCACTCCGCCGACCTGGGCAATGCGGCCGACGTCGGCAACACGGCCGACCTCCAGGTGCCGTCCCGTCTCCAACGGCCCCGGAGCCGCCGGACGGCCGACGACGGGCTCGTCCAGCTGCCGCCGGACGCGGCCGCCGAGACGACCACGGATCACCGGTCCGGCAGGGCCAGCCGGTTCGGCAGGCTGCGCGGGTGGCGCAGGTGGTGCCGCCGGCTGGGCGAGCTGGGTGACCATGCCGACCGGCAGGAAGCCGGTCTGGCTCAACAGGCTGTCCGCGGACGGTCCGGCGGCGTCGATGCGCGCCGCCACCTGGTCGGCTGCGGGCAGATCGCTCGCGACGGCGTGCGTGATCGCGTCGAGGTTGGCGGCGGCGACGCTGGCCTCCGGCTGCTGCATGCCGACGACGAGGCGTCCGAGCACGGCTGCCGCTTCGTCCACACCCCAAAGGGCGCTCGGCGGCATCACCGCGTCGATGGTGTCCATCGGGCAGAACTGGAGCAGCGGGGTACCCTCGGCCGACCGACGCTCGAGCATCGGGACGTTCGCGCTGGCCCGCCACACGGCAGCCTTGGCCATGGTGCCCCGGTCGCGGGCGAGCCGGCGCAGTTCGACGGAGACCACGGCGGGCGGGACGGGCGAGTCCCGCAGCCGGCCGACGACGGTCTCGCCGGGTGCCACCCAGATCTTGGCGTGCACCGGAGCGGTGGCGGTGAGCAGCGCCCCGGCGTCCACCTTGGCGATCCAGCGCGCGTGCAGCCGCCGGCTCGCAGCAAGGGAGAACTCGGCCCGGCGACGCAGCCGGTTGGCGGCCAGCACGTCTCCGACCTGCTTCCAGGCCACCTCCAGGTAGTGGTCCTGGTCGTCGCGCACCACCTGGGCGCCGAGTCCTGCCGCCACCCGCAGGCGCGGGTCGAGGTTGAGCTGACTCAGCCACGGCGGCACGGCTGCGGCGCCGAGGGCTGCGGCGGTTGCCGCTTTGCCGACCGGTAGCTGGCCGTATACCGGTGGCCCGACGTGCGGCGGATCGGCGCCCGGGTCCTGGCTCAGCAGGGAGATGTCGTAGCCGGCGTCCGCCAGCCGTGACTTCAGGACGTCCAGGTAGCCCTGCCCGACCAGGGGCAGGATCGGGTCCAGCTTCTCGCCGGGCCGACGGAGTGCGACGTGGAGCTCGAGGTCGTCACCGACCGACGCGTGATCGGCGGGCTGGGGTTCGGGCATGCCCGACAGCGGGTGGTCAAGGCGCAGCCGGCGCCGGCCCATGCCCGGCGGCAGCGGGACGCCCTTGAGCCGTCGGACCAGCGCCTCGAAGTCGCCGGACGGTCCTGTGCTGAAGCGGAACCAGTGGAACACCGGCAGCGTGACCACGCCCTGGCCTGACTGCCAGGCCCAATCGGTGCTGGTGCGCTGGTCTCCCGGATCGTCGCCGAGGCCGGCGATCCGGGTGCTGGCAAGGGTCGGCAGGACCACTGCGAGGTAGCGCCGGTTGGCGTGCAGCCGGCGGGGGCAGATCAACCGGGACAACGAGCGGGACGGGTCGCCGGGGACGGTGTCGCTGCCCAGCAGCTGGCCGTGCGCCCACAGCCAAGCCTCGGCCGGGTCCGGTAGCTGGTCGACGTTGACGCTGATCTTCGTGCCGAGCGGCGAGTTCGACAGCGGTTCGTCGAGTTCGGTCTCGTCGATCACCGCCAGGCACACCCAGGGATGGAGCCGCCCGTCGTGCCCGGAGGGCCTGGAGAACAGCCAGGGCACGTCCGGTGAGTCGTACTCGACGAGCGCCAGGTAGTTGGGCTCGACGTTCACCGAGCCGTCGGCGGGCCATGCCCGGATCAGCTGCGCGCCGGGGATTCCGGTCACGTCGCCGGCGGTCAGCATGTCGACCTTGCGGGTGTACAACTCCTGGCCGGAGACCTGCACGGAAATCTCCGCGGTGGCGTCTGCGGTCGGCTGGAAGCCGCGTCGGACCACGGAAGCGAACGTGTACCGGGCGAGGGCCATCAGCGTGCTCCTGCCAGCTCGTAGGCCGCGACCATGACGGTGTCGGCGGATCGGAACATGGAGGTGGTGAGCGCCTCGTCGGCACCGAAGGCGCCGAGCAGGGTGCCGCTGGTGGCGCTGGCCACGGCGTACAGGGGCTCCTCGACGCGGATCGGGCGCGGCGCCACCGGGTCGACCTGGTCGGCGTTCTTCCGTCCGGCGGCACCGGTGAGCGACCAGGCGAGCATGCCCGCGTCCAGGGTGGCGTAGAGACGTGACCCGACCGGGTCGCGGCCGTCACTGGTGCACTCCTCGTAGACCACGTCGACGGTGATGGCATTGGCCGGCGGCAGCCAGGCGTCCCCGGTCACCGTGTAGCCCGCTGCATACGGCACGAACGGCGGCTTGCTCAGCCTTTCGTCGTCGGTCATGGCGAAGAACTGGGCCGGCGCGAACAGTTCGCTCTGCGGGACGGGGGCGCCGACGCCCGCTGCCGCCACAACGATCGTGACCGGGTCGGGCGATGTCACCGGGTTGGCACCGTACTTGGCCAGAGCAACGCTGAGGGGAGCGACCGTCTGGGTGAGCCGCAGTGAGCCGAGCGGGTGGAGTCCCACGGCGCCGGCGCGCAGCTGCACCAGACCCGCGTCTGTTGCGGGCACCACGTGGGCCCAGACATGGTCCTCGGTGAGCGCAGCGCGCACCCTGGCTGGCACGTCGACCGGCGGACGGGGTTCGACGGCGTCGTCGCCCCAGGACAGTTCCAGGGTTCCGGACACCTTGATGAACAGCAGCCGGATCGATGCGTGGGCGTGCGCGTGCCAGCGTCCGGGGCCCTCCAGCAGGACGTCGATGTCCATGCCGCAGATCTCCTCGTCTGCGACCGTCAGCGAGAAGCTGCCCGAGATCTCCGCGACGAAGTGGAAGTGCGGCTCGGTCTGGATCAACACGTCCAGGCCGAGGTTGCCGCGGGCACCGATCGGGCCGAGCTCCGCGGTCATGAACAGCCGGGCGCCGAATTGCAGGGTGCTGGAGGTGACCGCGAAGTAGGCCTCTGCGCGGATCTTCATGATCGGGCTCGGGCTGATCGAGATGGAGAGCCGCCGGACGGCGGGGATTCCTGCGGGCGGCTGGAACTTGGGGTGGAAGCCGCCGGCGCTGAAGACGAAGCCCATGCTGCCGGCGCGCAGGCACAGGTCCCCGGCCACGTCGAACAGCCCGATCGTCGAGCGTTCGAGGGACGCGTCGAACCAGACGTCACCGGTGTCGAAGTTGATACCGCCAGCGAACCCGCAGTTGAGGTTTACCAGGGCGAGCTCGTCGGCGGGGAGGGCCAGGTGGAGGTTGCCGATGATGGCCACCATGACGGGCTTGGGGAAGGTGAAGACCACACCCACCGACAGGGTCACGAAGGAGGTGGGCCGTCCCCAGCCGAGCTTGAGCATGGGACCGACCACGAACTGGTCCTTGCGCGGCGGGTAGACCTTCTTGACCGAGGCGATGATCTCCAGCGCGCGGGTGGCGAGGTCCTGCGGGAACATGATGTCGTCCATGCGTCCGGAGCGCACCAGCTCGCCCAACGCGTCGGGGTCGAGCGTCCGGTTCAGGCCGAAGACGCCACCGACAGCGTTGAGGGTCAGGCCGAGGAAGATCTCGATCGGCGGGGAGAACTCGATGCCGATGACGATCAAGAAGGACACGGCGCCGTCGATGTTGCCGAGCACGGCGACCGCGCGGATGCTCAGCTCGAGCGGCCCAAGGGTGAGGGCGAGCTCGAGAGCGCCGGAGATCTCGTCGCCCTCGACCCGCAGGAAGCCGCCGCCCTTGAGGATCACAGCGTCGACGCTGACGCCGAACCCGGTCGGGCTGCGCAAGCCCGGGGCCGGCATGTCGACGATGCCGAGGTTGCCGGAGCCGTTGGGCGTGAGGCGCAGGGATTGGGTCAGGCCGAGTCCCTCGATGGCGACGGTGACCGGCCCGAGGCTGACGACGATCGTGCCGTAAGCGCTGAGGCCGAAGGTGTCGCCGACGCTGATCTCTGTCTTGAGGTCGCGGACCACGACGCCGGGGAGGCGGATCGTGTCCGGCCAGGTGGCGGTGAGGCCGATGCCACCCTCGAGGTGGATGCCGTCGCCATCGATAGCCGCGACTAGCTTCCCCCGGAGGGTGATGCCGCCGCTGGGCAGGAGGAGGGCGAGGATCGGGCCGGCGATGTCGGCGGGGATGACGAGCTCGAAGCGTCCGACCCCGAAGCGTGCCCCCCAGGAGTCGGTACCCAGGGTGGCGCCGAGGACGGGTTCTGCGAAGGTGATGCGCAGCCCGCCGGGATCGCCGAAGGAGAAGCCGGCCGCCTTGAACGATGAGCTGAGGGTGAGGCCGGGCTGGCCGTCGGCGAGCGGGACGAGGTCCCCGAAGCCGGTGAGGGCGACACCGAGCGGCTTGGTGAGGGGGTCGAGGGTGACGGCGACCTCGTCGGAGATCCGGATCGGCGCGACCCAGGGCGGCGTCCGGACGACCACGGCGACGAAGGCCGGCGGCTCGGCGCCGTCGCCGATCACCTCGAAGGTGATGGGGACGGGCTCGTCGTAGGTGTCCGCGGCGAGGCGGAGGGTCACGCGTCCGATCACGACCGTGGCGTTGGGGAGCTTCGCCTTGACCTCCGGCACGATCTGGCGGTCGGAGGCGGCCGAGGTGGTGACGATCGAGGTGGTGCGTGGGCCAGTGAGCAGGCCGGTGATGGTGATCTCCAAGTTGCGCCGGAGGGCCTTGAACCGCGCCCAGACGAAGCCACTCGGTGAATCGAGGAAGTCGCTGAGCGAGTCGATGACCGGCACGTCCGGGCCCACCAGATGGATCGCCCGCGCGAACGCCCAGCCGGGGGCGTTGAGCTCCCGGAGGGTGGCGTCGATCGCGGAGCCGAGCAGCAGGTCGAGGATGCTGCCGGCGTCCGGCAGGTCGGGCAGCGCGACAATGGGCGCCTGGTCGGTGAGGGTGCTGACCACCGACCAGAGGTCGGAGACGGGCTTCACGAGCGCGACCAGGTTAGGGCTCGACGATTTCAGCTGGCCGACAAGGGTGGGCAGCGAGGTGTTCAGGCTCGCGATCGACGGCCCGTTGGCCGACACGAAGGCCCAGACCGAATCCACGTCGGCGCCTTCGAGGCCCAGCCCGCCGACGGCCGCGCGCACCGCGTCCTCGGAGGACAACTGGAAGGCGAACTTCTCCACGACTCGGGCCAGGAAGGCGGCGAGCGCGCCTTCCAGAGGTTCACGCGCGTCGCCCATCGCACCTCCCCCGGCCTGGAGCGAAACGTAACACCGGGCTGACTGGGGGCATAAGGCGCGGGGGCACGCTCGCCGTCGGTAATTCTGACCGCGGGTCGCGTCAGCCGGGGCTGCCTGGGCTGCTAGCCACAGGAGATTGCCGTCGGGTCAACCGACGGTGCCAAGGATGACCCGGCCCCACCATGCGCCGTTCGCCTGCCGCCGCCAGCCGGCGCGGCTGGGCGACCTCGTCCGGCCTCCTGTTCGACGGGCCTCCAACCCACGGCTCGGCTCGGAATTCGCCATGCGACAACACCGGCCAACTGCTGCTTCTGGAAGTGCTCCGCTCCTACCTGGCACAACCCTGTCCAGTTGGCCACCACCCTCTTCTTCGGACCGCACGCACAACCCCATCAAGCTCTCGAAGACGTCCAACCACCCAACCTGGCGTCAGACATCAACAGCCTCGATAGCTGACAGTGCAGTGGTCCCGTGCGGCGCCTTCATTGGGCGCCCACGGAAGGTATTTCACCTAGTGAACGAACCATTGCGGGCCGCGCCGGGTGGCCGTCGGTTGGGGAACTCACACGCCCTGAAAGGACTCGTGCCCTCCCCGTGCCCCAACGTGGGGCACAGATAGGGCACGACACGCCGTTGTCAGAACATGAAATAGAACATAGGACCCCTGCTTGACTACGGGTTTCACTGGAGCGGATGACGGGAATCGAACCCGCACTGTCAGCTTGGGAATCAAGCCAACAACTCCCCTATCAACGCACGTCACGCTCAAAACAACGTCCCAGCAGCCCTTTCAACCCCGTCGCGACCCTCCCGATCCCGGTCGAAGTGGCACGCGAGTGGCACGACGCGTTCGATTACGGGCATCCATCGATCAGCTCCGTACGCTGCTCCGTGCTCCTCGCCGCCCGGGCCCTCGAGTCAACAGCCACCCTTCGGTTTGGGACGATCCTCGCGGCAGTAGTTGAACCTGCCGCGGCCGGCGCGAACGTGCTTCTGTTACGGCCCGAGCAGGGCGAGTGGCACGACGGCAACGCCATCGGGACGCCGGTAGGCACGCGGCCCGGTGTGGAGCACGACGCTGTCGACCAGTCGGGCACCGAGTTGCCCGCGGAGCCACAGAAGATGGCGCACGTCACCATCGTGAATGGTGTCAGCCAACTTCACCTCGATCGCCGTGCAACGGGTGTCGCTCGTCTCCACGATGATGTCGACCTCACGGTCACCGTTCTTGGTCCGCAGATGCCCCACACGAGCGTTCATCGCATCGGCGTAAACCCGCACGGACTGCACCGCCAACGACTCGAACAGGGCACCCAGCCAGGTACCGGTCGTGGGCGAGACGGTCTCACCCTCGCCGACGAGGAGCCCTTTCGCACCGACGCCGGCGAGTCGAGCGGCCAACGCCGGATCGACCAGATGGTGCTTGACCGAGTTGGTGAGACGCTTCAAGGGAGCGAAGGCCGGCGTCCACGCCTCCACCGGATCCAACAGGAACAACCGCTGCAGGTGCTCGCGGTAACCATCGACGGTGTTGCGGGACGGCTTGTCCGGTTGCCCTGCAGTCGCCGCGTCGAGAATCTTCGTGTAGTCGGCGCTCGACGCGGTCGCTGCCGCGTAGGCCCGCAGCCAGGCGCGTAGCGCTGCCGGACGGCGCACGCTGATCCCGTTCTCGGGAAGGTCACGCTCAACGATCCGGGCGAGGTAGCCGTCTAATTGACGGTCCCGGTTCTCGGGGCCCAGATCACGGATCCCCGGGAAACCGGAGCGGAGGATCTCATCGACATAACCCCGAACGCCCAGCTCCGTCGCGCCCCCGACAACGGCCTCACCGGCATGCAGCGCCCTCAGCGACACGGTCGGGTCACCAAGACCGCGCTCGCTCATCGCCATCGGCCGCATGGCGAGGCTCACGATCCGGCCAGCACCACTGTGGATGCGAACACCCGTCGCCACACCCGCGGAGCCGGCAAGGATGAACCGCCCCCCGGTGGCCGGGTCGGCATCGACAGCCATTCGAACCCGATCCCACACCTGCGGCTCGAGTTGCCACTCATCGATGAACACCGGAGCGTCAACCTCGGCAACCAGATCGAAGTTGGCCGCGACGCTGGCACGACTACGAGGATCACTCAAGGACAGCACCGTGGCGGCGCGCCGAGTCGCGGTCGCGGTCTTGCCCACACCCTTCGCACCCTCCAGTGCAACAGCAGCAAGCTCGGAAAGGGTCGCGTCAAGCACATCATCAATCACCCGACGGCGGTAATCCATGGCCCCAATCTAGCAGCCGGGCGGCTCTAAACTGAGCATCTGGACGCCTCCCGACTGCGCGTTTCGTCATCGACTGGGCGACATCGTGTACCGTGCCATGCTCGCCGACTACGTCACAGCCAAAGCGACAGGCCCGGGAGGACACCGGGGAGCGACACTGAAATCCAGCGCGGCCGGCTCACATCCCCACACCGACACTTCGGACAAGTCACTTCCCGGACCCATCACCAGAAAGCGTACGACCACCCTGGCGAACGTGTCTTGACACAGAAGGGAGCCAAGGTAGTGCGTTCTGATGTCGCGGTCGGGGCCCTTGTGCGGCCGTTCCGGCGTACGGTGGGCCGCCAGCGTGGCTGCGTCATGATCTGGACGCCGCGGGGAAGTTCGACGAAGGAAGCTGCCGATGGAGACTGGCTCTGCTTGTGACGTTTTGGGGGTGGGCAGGCGCCAGGGTGTTGACGCCGCGACGCTGGAGCGCCACTTCCGCGTGAGTGAGGGTTTGGTCCCGTTGTGGATCGCCGAGCCCGACGTCGACTTGGCCCCTGAGCTGACTC
>JBBRIY010000071.1:0-10072 GCA_038220215.1 Propionibacteriales bacterium | reverse complement strand
GAGAGCGAAGTCAGTGCGATTGGAATCGGCACTTATAGTTTTCCGAGAGTCGTTAACGAGATGTCCTCGGATCCTCGGCCCGCTTCGCCTGGGACTACCGTCCCAAGTCGAAACCAGTCACCCCCTGTTGAGTTGTGCCGGAGGGCTCTCGCCAACCGGTCTTCCCAGTCTACGCGTCACCGCCGTCGGGCGCCGAATCCGCCGCGACAGGTAGGGTTCCGGCATGGAAAAACCGTTCGTTGACCCGCCAGAGGGCCCCGCGCCCACCGACCTGCAGATCATCGACCTCGAAGAGGGCTCCGGCCCCGAGGCCGTCCCCGGCAAGACCGTCGCCGTGCACTACGTCGGCGTCGCATTCTCCAGCGGTGAGGAGTTCGACTCCAGCTACGACCGTGGCGACCCGCTGGTCTTCCCGCTCGGCGCACGTCGCGTCATCACCGGCTGGGACAACGGTCTGGTCGGTATGAAGGTCGGCGGACGTCGCCGGCTGGTCATTCCGCCCCAGCTGGCCTACGGCGACCGTGGCGCGGGTGGGGCGATCGGCCCGGGCGAGACGCTGATCTTCGTCTGCGACCTGGTGGGCGTGAAGTAGGTCCCCACCCTTTCGCGCCCCGCTACACCAAGGTCGAGGACGCTACCGTTCGACGGGTAGCGTCCTCGACCTGCGTGTAGCGTCGCGCGTGGCCGGGACCCTGGGCAGGGACTGCGGGCCGGGGGGCACCGGTCTGACCGGGAGCTACCAGCTCCCGCCGCCACCTCCGCCGCCACCACCGCCGGAGAAGCCACCGCCGCCGCTGAAGGACGAGCCGCTGCTGCCGAATCCGGTGTCACTCGTGGACGGAGGCGAGGCCACCGAGCCGGCGACCGAGGAGCTGAAGGTGTTGAGCTGGGAGCCGAAGGCGTTCATGCTCCAGTAATTGCCGTAATACCAGGTCGGCGCGGCCTCAGGCATCCGGCCGAGCTCAACCAGTCGCTGGCAGACCTTCGTCCACCGTTCGGTGAGGTCGAACATGATGGCCCAGGGCAGGTACCGGCTGAAGATGTCCTCACCCTCTTCGAACTGGAGCTGCTCGGCCTCTGCCGTGGCCAGGTAGGTACGGAAGCCCTCCACCTGATCGGTCAGTGCGCGGCCGTAGGCGGTGCGCTGGCCGCGGCTCAGCTTGCGCCGAACCACAGACCAGGTCACCACCACGGCGATCAGCAGCGGGAAGAGGAAGATCATCAGCCCGCCAAGGAAGCTGAAACCGAAGACGCCCATCATCACCACGGGGAAGAACAGGCCGCCGATGCCGAAGCTGATTCCCGCGCTGGAGCCCGGCTCCCGCACGAACACGCCGGCGGCTCGCGCCCGGTCGAGGACGAGCGTGCCCACCAACTCGTGGGCGTCCGTCAGGGTGCCCGGATTGCCGAGGTAGACCTCTGTGCCGGGCGGTGTGCCCTCGGGGAAGAGAGCGACCAGGAGGCTGTGGGCGACTGCGTCCGGAGCGCGTTCGGGGTCGATGAGGCGCACCTGCTGCGCTCCGTCGGTGCGCATCTGAATGGCACCCGCCACCGCGAGGCTGACCAGCGTGGCTGTCGTGTCCCGCACCTGTGTCTGTCCGTCGATCAGCAGGCCGGCGTCCGCCACGGGCATCGCGGGCGGCGCAAACGAGACCGGGATTTCCATCTTCGGATCCGACGGCACTTCTTCGGCCGTCCGGTCCGCGGGCGGGAAGGTGCCCGGCGGCATCCCGGCGTAGCGGAAGTCGCGGGTACGCCGCCGCAGGTACATCATGCCGAGGAACGGGACGGCAGCAGCGACGGCCATCGATCCGCCCAGCGTCCAGACCCCCGCACGGGCACTGGCGGTGTCGGCGTTCTCCACCTGGATGGGGGTGTTGTTGGTGACTAGGCCGGACGTGACCTTCGCTCCGACGGTGAGTAGCTCACCCTTGGGAACGCTGGACGCGAACTGGGCGACCCCACTGGCGTCCACCGTCGAGGTGGCGCACTCGCCCCGGTTACCCGGAGTAGCCACGGAGCAGCTCACGGCCTGCACCCCTCCGGGCACGGTGATGCTGGCCTTCGCAGCGGTGATCGCGGGCATCGAGGAGCCGGTCAGGTCCCAGTACAGCTCGTCGTAGCCCGAGGAGCTGCGCATCAACCCCTGCACGCGGTAGGTGAGGACGTAGGTGGCGGTGGGGCTGCTGACTGTCTGGTCCTTCGACCCGACGCGAATCAAGGTGTACTTGTTGCGTCCCTCGCCCTGGTCACTGATGTCGATCGCGGTGGAGACACCAGGCGACGGGCTGCTGACCGCGATGTTGTCGACCTTGTAGACCACGTCCTTGTCACCATCCGGCTCACGGGTGATCAGGGTCCGTTCCAGGCCGTGACGACCCGACGATGACCCGAACCGCAAGTCGATGGTCTCCGTGACCTCGACGTAGCCGTCGGTGGTGAGGTTCGCGACCACCTCGAAACGATCGAAGACATCTGCGCTGGCTGCCTGGGCAACAGTCGGGGCGCACAGGCTCATCCAGCAGGTGAGCAGGACCGCACCGAGCGCGGCCAACCAGCGGCCGGGCATGCGGGTGGTCACCGAGCGCCCCGGTTGCGCTCCGCGAGGTCACGCTGCAGATCCCGGTCGGCGTCGCGTGCGGCGATGGTCTGGCGCTTGTCCCAGTCCTTCTTGCCGGTGCCGACGGCCAGTTCGACCTTGGCGTAGCCGTCGGAGAAGTAGATGGAAAGCGGGACGATCGTCTTCCCGGAGGTGCCGGTCTCGCGGTCCAGCTTTGCGATCTCCTTCTTGTGCAGCAGGAGCTTGCGATTGCGCCGCGTCGCGTGGTTCGTCCAATTGCCGAAGGCGTACTCCGGGATGTGGAGGTTGCGCAGCCAGACCTCGCCCTCGTCGACGGTGGCGAACGCGTCGGCCAGCGAGGCGCGCCCGGCGCGGAGAGACTTCACCTCCGTGCCGGTGAGCACCATGCCGGCCTCGAAGCGGTCACCGAGGTGGTAGTCGTGACGGGCCTTGCGGTTCTGCGCCACCATGATGCGGCCCTGTGGTCGCGGCATGTCGACTCCTCTCCCCCGTCCCGACGATGCTCGCCAACCCTACCAAGACGCGACGGCCGGTCAGGCTCTGCCGAACGGGGACGCCGGTCTCCTCGGGCCCGCCACCTGGCGCACGGCAAGCAGGTCCGGGCGCCCGGGACGACAGCTACGGGATGCGGATCACAGGTAGCGCATCGGGTTCACCCGAACGCCGTTGCGATAGATCTGCAGGTGCAGGTGGCAACCCGTGCTGAGACCGGTCGTGCCGACATAGCCGACGACCTGGCCCTGCTTCACCTTCTGGCCGGCGCGCACGATCACCTTCGACTGGTGTGCGTACCCGGACGCCACTGAGGCACCCTTCACGCGTCCGTAGCTGATGATCGTGTAGTTGCCGAAGCCGTAGCTCGTCCAGCCGGCCGAGACCACCTTGCCGTCGGCCATGGCGCGGATCGGCAGGCCGCAGGCTGCGCCGAAGTCAGTGCCCCAGTGCATCCGCCAGTAGTGCAGGATCGGGTGGAAGCGCAATCCGAACGGCGACCCGTTGGGGGCGTTCACCGGCTTGATGAAACCGCCGTTGTTCACAACGTTGTAGCTGGCCTTGCGCAGCTTGGCTGCGATCTTCGCCTCTTGCCGCTCCAGCGCCTTGTACTGCGCCTGGGTCTGCTCGAGTTCGTCCTGCGCCTCGGCCTTCAGCTTGGAGTTGGCTGCCACCAGCCGGGCCACCTTGGCTGCCCGCGCGGAGGAGTCGGCGGTGAGCGCCTTGACCTGGGCGACGTTCGCCGCGCTGCGGTCGCGCTGGGCCGACACTTTCGCTTCCGCGTTCACGCGGACGGCCTTTGCGGTCTCCAGGCCGGTACGCAGGACCTTCAACCGGTCGAGTTGGCTGGTGGAGCTGTCGAAGATGGTGTTGGCCCATTGCACCCGCTGGGCAAGGTCGCCCGGGGTCTCGGAGCCGATGATCATGGTGAGCCCGACCAGGGTGGACTGCTGCTGGTACGCCGCGCGTACCACGACACCGATCAGCGCCTCCTGGTCTGCCACGGCAGCTTCTGCCTTCGCCACGGCAGCGGCGGCGTCACTGAGCGCCTTCTGTGCCACCTTGAGATCGGCGGCGATCGCCGCGTCCGCAGCCTTGGCTGCGGCGAGCTTCCGTTGCACGTCGGCGAGTTCCGACCTGGCCTTCGCCAACTGCGCCTGCGATGTCTTCAGGTCCGAAGACGCATCCGCAACAGCTGCCTTGTCGGACGCAATCTCCTTCTTCGCCTGAACGAGTGCCTTGCGGACCTTCTCCCGCGCGTCCTTCAGGCCGTCGGCCGTCGCTGCGGGAGCGATCCCGAGGACGAGTCCGAACAGCAACGCAAGGACCAGTGACAGGCGTAGCCCGATCACCAGCCCACCGGGAACTCTGCCCCGGGCGTGAAGTGAGGTGGAGGAAGACACCGTCACGAGATTGCCCCAATCAGAAAACTGCTCAGACCCGGAGGAATCTCCTGGTCGCGATCAATGTAGGAATAATAGAAAGCACAACGGCTACGACGGCAATGCTTGCCATGGCCGTACCGACATTGGGCCACTCGATCCAGCGGATAGTCTGAATCTCCGCTTGAGCCTTTCCGATGATGACGAACTGCTGCACACCTGCCAGCGTCAGGCAGGCCAGCACCGCCCCGCCGACGGCTGCGATCAGAGACTCCAGGAGGAACGGGAGCATGATGTACCAGTTCGAGGCGCCTACCAGCCGCATGATCCCGATCTCCCGGCGCCGCGAGTACGCAGCCATCCGGATGGTGTTGCCGATCTGCAGTGCGGCAGCCAGCAGCAGCAGTGCACTCAGCCCCACCGTCGCCCAGCGCGCGAGGTTCAGCCAGGTGAACATCGGGTCGAGGATCTTGCGGAGGTCCTGCACCAGCTGGACGCCGGGCATGCCGCTGACCGCGGACACGACGCCCTGGTACTCCTCCGGGTTCTTCAGCTTCACCCGGAACGAGTCCTGCATCTTGTCGACCGTCGTGGCCTTCAGGATGGGGTCATTGTTGGCGTAGTACTCCCGGAACTGGGCGTAGGCCTGTTCCTTGGTCTCGTAGAAGACCTCGGCGACCTCGGGATTGCTCTTCAGCGTCGCCTCGATCTCGATGCGTTGCGCCTCGGTCGCCGACTCGCCGGCCTGGCAGTTCCCGCCCCGGGAATCGGGCACGCAGAGGAAGACGCTGATTTCGACGCGGTCATACCAGTCGTCCTTGAAGCGGTCCACCTGCTGTGCAGTCATCAGTCCGGCACCGAAAAGGGTCAGCGAGACCCACATGGTGACGACGACGGCCAACGTCATGGACGCGTTTCGTCGCAGCCCGGACCAGGTCTCTGTGAGAGCGTGCCTCATCGAACCGTCCTCCACGCCCCGCGGCGATCACTGGTAGCCATAGACGCCCTTGCTCTGGTCACGGACTACGGAGCCGTTGGCCAGCTCGATCACGCGCTTGCGCATCTGGTCGACGATGGTGGCGTCGTGGGTGGCCATGATCACCGTGGTCTCGGAGCGATTGATGCGGTCGAGGAGCTTCATGATCCCGACGCTGGTCGCCGGGTCGAGGTTGCCGGTCGGCTCGTCCGCGATCAGGATCGCTGGTCTGTTGACGAACGCGCGAGCGATCGCGACCCGCTGTTGCTCACCGCCGGAGAGCTCCTCGGGAAGCCGCTGCCCCATGCCGTCCAGGCCCACGAGCTCGAGGGTCTCTGGCACAACGGTGCGGATCTGGGAGGCGGTCTTGCCGATCACCTGCATCGCGAAGGCGACGTTCTCGGTGACGGTCTTGCCGGGCAACAGCCGGAAGTCCTGGAAGACCGTGCCGATCTGGCGGCGCAGGGCGGGAACCTTCCAGTTGTGCAGACGGTTCAGGTCCTTGCCCGCGACGTGGATGTGGCCCGACGTCGGCAGGTACTCGCGAAGGATCAGGCGCAGGAACGTCGATTTCCCCGAGCCGGACGTACCGACGAGGAAGGCGAACTCGCCCTTGGCGATTTCCACCGTGACGTTGTTCAGCGCCGGACGCGTTTGTCCGTCATAGGTCTTGGAAACGTCTTCGAATCTGATCACGTTGGTTCTTCGGCCGGTAGACAGTGGGGAAGTGTGAGCTGAGAGCGGCCTTTTTGGAGTTTATGCGGTGTCGGCGCGGCTGCCCAATCCATCACCCGGCGTGTCAGCGCTCGCCCTGTTGCCTGCGCCAGCGCACGCCGGCATCGATGAAGCCGTCGATGTCGCCGTCGAAGACCCCATCGGGGTTGCCCACCTCGAAGTCCGTGCGCAGGTCCTTGACCATCTGGTAGGGGTGCAGGACGTAGGAACGCATCTGCGAACCCCAGGAGTTGCCGCCGTCCCCCTTGAGGCCCCGCATCTCGGCCTCCTTCTCCGAACGGGCACGCTCCAGCAGGCGCGACTGCAGCACCCGAAGCGCGGCAGCCTTGTTCTGCAGCTGCGACTTCTCGTTCTGGCAGGACACCACGACGCCGGAGGGCAGGTGGGTGATGCGGACGGCGGAGTCGGTGGTGTTCACGCTCTGCCCGCCGGGGCCGGACGAGCGGAACACGTCCACGCGGATGTCGGCTTCCGGGATCTCGATGTGGTCGGTCTCCTCCGTCACCGGAAGCACCTCGACGCCGGCGAACGACGTCTGGCGACGGCCCTGGTTGTCGAACGGGCTGATCCGCACCAGCCGGTGCGTGCCCTGCTCGACCGACAACATGCCGTAGGCGAACGGCTCCTTCACAGCAAAGGTCGCCGACTTGATGCCGGCCTCCTCCGCGAGTGAGGTGTCGTAGACCTCGACGGGGTAGCCGTGGCGCTCGGCCCACCGCAGGTACATCCGCAGCAGCATGGCCGCGAAGTCGGCCGCGTCCACACCCCCGGCCTCGGAGCGAATCGTGACCAGGGCATCGCGCTGGTCGTACTCACCGGAAAGGAGGGTGCGAATCTCCAGGGCCTCGATGTCGGCCGACAGCGCCTTCAGGTCCTTCTGCGCCTCAAGAAGGGTGCCTGCATCGCTTTCCTCGACGGCGAGCTCGATCAGGACACCGAGGTCGTCGACGCGACTGCGCAGGGAGCTGATGCGGTCGACCTCCGCCTGCATGCGCGAAAGTCGTGACGTCACGACCTGGGCATTGTCCTGGTCATCCCAGAGGTCAGGGGCGGCGACGGCCTCCTGAAGTTCGGCAATCTGGATCCGTTTACCGACAGGGTCGAGGACAGCCTCGATGGAGGTCAGGGTCCGGTCGAGCACAGCCAGCTCGGCCTGGAGATCAGCGGCAGTCACAAGGGCACACTGTACGCCACCGAGCTGGGCAAGCCGGGCGCTGCGCAGGTTGAATCGTGTCACCTGCTCGGGGGACATATTACAAGGCTCGTATTCAAATATTCCGATTCTGTCACCTTGACGGGTGACCTGCCTTTGTCACCCATGTAGGTGACTAGGGATTGTCCCCATTAAGGGGGACACAAAGAAAGCCGAGAAAAAGGATCAAGAAAATCTCGAAACCGGCTTGCAATTGCACTCGCGGGCTCCCTAAAGTTCGTATCGAGGCGAGCGGTTCCCCCCGAGCCAATCTCCTCAAAACTGCTCCGGTTCCCCCGAGCCGGACTAGCTGCCCCCCCGGCAGTGCCCGCAGAACCCCCCCGGTTCGTGGCGGGCTCCTTCGCTGTTCTGGGCCCGGCCAGGGATTTCGCCCCGCGTGGACGCACCAGCTGGAGATGCTCTCAGCGCCGCATGATTGAGCCGCCACAGTGATGAATTCTGGTGTTCACAGCTCGTGCGGCAGCCCCGCTACGGCAGCCCTTCCTGGCAGCCCGGGCAGCCCTTTCCGGGACATTCGGGCGGGTCACCCAGTGAATTCTTTCAGCCGACCGCGGCCAGCGCGAATGGCAATACTGCGGGCGCGCCGCCCACTCGCAACACCCGGGCGGCCACCGTCAGGGTCCAGCGAGAGTCGGTGAAGTCGTCCACAAGGAGCACCGGGCCGCTCGCGTGGTCCAGCCACTCCTGTTGCGCGGCGGTGAGGACGAAAGCGCCATACACCTGGCGGAGGCGGAACGCGCTGTTGCCGGCAGGCTCGGAATCGTCCCCGCCATCGTTGCGGGCGAGCAGTCCGAGGTCGATCAGTTTCCCCCGCCGCGCGAGTTCCGCTGCCAGGGTCTCCACCAGCTGCGGACGCCGCCGCGAACCGATCCCCACGACGGCCACCGGGCGTTCGGCCCAATCCCATTCCCGGAGCACCTGGAAGCAGTACGGCGCTACCCACTCGGGAACCGGGCCATCGGGAGCAGCAACAAGCGCCCGCAGCCGCTGGCCCAGTCCCAGGTCGGTGAACCTCGCCAGCACCCTCCCCGTGGCTGCGGCCTCACCGGGAGCGATGCGACCGCTCACGGGGACACCGAGGTTGGCCATGCCTGCCGGCCACAACGAGCGGGGGGCGAGTTCCACGCCCACCCGGTCGAGCTCCTCACGGGCAGTGGCCACCGCATCCTCGGCCACCCCGCTGCCGTACCACGGGGCGGTGCAGCGATCACACCGCCCGCACGGCTGCGGGTCGGGATCGTCAAGGGTGCGCTGGAGGAACGCCATCCGGCACCCGGTCTCGGCCTCGTAGTCGAGCATCAGCTGCTGTTCCCTGGTGCGCGCCTCGGCCACCCTGCCGTAGCGTTCCGCGTCGTAGCTCCATGGCTCTCCGGTGGCGAGCCAGCCGCCATGCACCCGGGTGACCGCACCTTCCACGTCCAGCACCTTCAGCAGCAGCTCCAGCCGGGTGCGACGGATATCGACGGCCGCCTCGAGCACCTGGGTGGAGAGCGGCGTCCCCGACGCCGCGAGGGTGCCGATCACGGCTTGGGAGCCGGCCTCGCTCGGCATCGACGCCGTGGCGAAGTAGTGCCAGATGTCACGGTCGGCGGGTGTGGGCAGCAATAACACGTCTGCGGTCTCGACCGCACGACCGGCACGGCCGACCTGCTGGTAGTAGGCCACCGGCGAGCTGGGCGCACCGAGGTGGATGACGAACCCGAGGTCGGGCTTGTCGAACCCCATGCCGAGGGCGGAGGTGGCAACCAGCGCCTTCACCTCGTTGGCGCGCAGCCGGTTCTCCAGCACCTCGCGCTCGCCGGGCTCGGTGCGGCCGGTGTAGGCGGCAACCGGGTACCCGTGCCGTGCCAGCAGGGCGGCAAGGTCCTCGGCCTGCGCGACGGTGAGCGTGTAGATGATGCCGCTGCCGGTGAAGTCGGCCAGGTGTGCGACCAGCCAGGCGACCCGGGTCTCCTCGTAGGGCAGGCGCAGCACGCCCAGCCGTAGTGAGCTGCGGGCGAGGCTGCCCCGGACGGTGAGCACCTCGTGCCCACCGAACCCCAGCTGGTCGACGACGTCAGCCACCACGCGGGAGTTGGCCGTGGCGGTCGTCGCGAGCACCGGCACGTCGGCGCGCAGGGTGCCGAGCAGGTCGCGGATGCGGCGATAGTCCGGGCGGAAGTCGTGCCCCCAGTCACTGATGCAGTGCGCCTCGTCGACCACCAGCAACCCGCACCTCGCGGCAAGATCGGGCAGTTGGTGCTCGCGGAAGGACGGATTGTTCAGCCGTTCCGGGCTGACCAGCAGGACGTCGACGGCGTCGGTCGCGAGCGCCTCGTGTACCTCTCCCCACTCCGCGGCGTTGGCCGTGTTGATCGTGACCGCGCGGATCCCGGCCCGCGTCGCCGCGGCGATCTGGTCACGCATCAGGGCCAGCAGCGGGGAGACGATCACGGTCGGACCGGCGCCCTCGGCACGCAGCAGCGCAGTGGCAACGAAGTAGACAGCCGACTTGCCCCAACCGGTCCGCTGCACGACGAGCGCCCGCTGCCGGTCCACGACGAGGCTCCGGATCGCCTCCAGCTGGCCCTCGTGGAAGCTCGCGTCCTCGCGTCCCACCAGCCTGCGCAGCACGGAGAGGGCACGGGCATCGAAGTCGTCTGCGATCACCGGAGCAGGCTACGTGCCGCCCCGGACAAAGGCCACGCGACGGC
>JBBRIY010000070.1:0-10094 GCA_038220215.1 Propionibacteriales bacterium | reverse complement strand
GCGGCCTTGATGCCACCGATGGCGGTGCCCTCATTGGCCAGGAAGATGCCCTTCAGGTCCTTGTTGGCCTCGATGATCGAGGACGCAATGTCGGCGCTGATGTTGGCGTCGCCCTTGCCGTACTGCGGCTCGAGCACCTTGACATCCGGGCACGTGGCCTTCATGCCTTCCAGGAACCCGTCACGGCGGTCAATGCCGGTCTGCGAGGTCTGGTCGTGAACCATGACACCAACGGTGCCTGCGCCACCGACGAGCTCGCACATGTGCTTCGCGGCCTCACCTGCTGCAGCCTTGTTGTCGGTCGCAGCCGTGGTCACCGGGATGTCGGAAGCAACGCCGGAGTCGAAAGCGATGACCGGGATGTTGGCGTCCTTGAACTGCTGGAGCACCGGGGCCGCTGCCTGGCTGTCCAGGGCCGCGAAGCCAAGGGCTGCCGGCTTCTTGGCGAGGGCGTTGGTCAGCATGGTCATCTGGGCCTCGACCTCGGACTCGGTGGCCGGACCGTCGAAGGTGATGGTCACGCCGTCCTTGGCCGCCTGCTGCTCGGCACCCTTCTTCACGGCCTGCCAGAACTGGTGCTGGAAGCCCTTGGAAATGATGGCGATGTAGGGCTTTTCTGCCGCCGAGCTTGCCGGGGCAGAGCCCGACGCTGCTGGTGCGGCCGGGGTGCTGCAGGCCGCGAGGGCCATCGAGGCTGCCGCGGCGAGCGCGACGAACCCCACTGAAATCTTCCGCATTTTTTCTCCTTCGTTGGGTTGGGTGCGGGAGTGCGTGAGTTGGGTGGGTTCTAGGTGGTGGCTGCGCGACGCGCGCGCAACTGGTCGATGAAGACGACGATCAGGATCACGAGGCCGAGGATCACGTTCTGCCACTCCTGGCGGACGGAGATGATCTGGAGCCCATTGTTGATGACCGAGATGATGAGGGCGCCGATGATGGTGCCCACGATGGTGCCCTTGCCGCCCGACAGTGACGTGCCGCCGATGACCACCGCGGCAATGGCCTGCAGTTCATAACCGGCGCCGGTGGCCGGCTGGGCGGACCCGAGCCGGGCCGAGATCATGATCGCGGCGAGGCCGACGAACACGCCGGCGACCGCGTAGATGATGATCAGCCACTTCTTGGTGTTGATGCCCGAGAGGGCTGTGGCTTCCTCGTTGCTGCCGATCGAGATGTCGTAGCGACCCAGGAGGGTCTTGTTCAGCAGGATGAAGGCCACCACGGCCGCAAGGGCCAGCACGATGACGGCGTTGGGGAAGTTGGCTCCCGGAATGATGCTTCCGGTCGACAGCCAGATGTAGCCCGCGTGGTCCTTGGCGTCGAAGTAGATGGGCCGTGCATTGGAGATGACCAGGGCGAGGCCCTGGGCGACCAGCATCATGGCGAGGGTCGCGATAAACGGCGGCAGGCCGAGGATCGCGATGTTGAAGCCGTTCACCAGCCCGACGAGGCCGCCGAACACGAGGGTCATGATGATGCCGAGCCACACCGGCATGTGCCAGTTCACGATGAAGGTGGCCGACATCACGGCCGACAGCGTCATCGCCGTGCCGACAGAGAGGTCGATGCCGCTGGTGATGATCACCAGCGTCGCGCCGAGGGCGAGCAGTCCGACCACCGTTGTCGAGAACAGGATCGCTGTGACGTTGGAGTAGCTGGGGAAGATCTGCGGGCTGACGAACGAGAAGACCGCGAAGATGAGGACCAGGCCGGCCAGTGCCATCAGCTGCTGGACGCGTTCGCGCCACGAGCTGCCCGTCACAACGGATTTGGCGACGGTTTCCGTCGGTGCGCTGGCGGTCGACATCATCGTCCTGCTTTCTCAGTCGTGTGGGTAATAACTTCGTCACCATGGGTAGCGAGCCGCATGATGGACTCCTGGCTGACCTCGGCGGCTGACAAGATGCCCTTGATCCTGCCGTCGGCCATAACGACCACGCGGTGGGACATCCGGAGGATCTCGGGGAGTTCGGACGAGATCATGATGATCGTCTTGCCCTGCTCGGCAAGGGAGTTGAGAAGCTGGTAGATCTCTTCTTTCGCGCCCACGTCGATGCCCCAGGTGGGTTCGTCGAAGATCAGGATGTCGCAGTCCTTCACCAGCCAGCGGGCGATGATCGCCTTCTGCTGGTTGCCGCCGGACAGGTACTTCACCAGCTGGTTCACCGACGGCGTCTTGATGCTGAGCAACTTCCGGGACCCCTCGGCGGCCTCCCGCATGGCCTTGTCATCGACGAAGAACGCCTTGGAGAACTTGCCGCTCATCGAGCTGATGGCGATGTTGTGGGCCACCGACAGCTGCAGCATCAGACCCAACCGCTTGCGGTCCTCGGAGAGGTAGCCGATGCCGAGTGCCGCGGCATGCGCGGGACTGCGGATCGTCACCGGATTGCTGTTCAGCAGAACCTCGCCGGAAGTGATCGGATCAGCGCCCACCAGGGCCCGGGCGACCTCGGTGCGACCGGCACCCATGAGGCCCGCAAAGCCGAGGACCTCGCCACGGTGCAGGTCGAAGGTGATGTCCTTCAGCAGCGCCTTGGTGGAGAGGTGGGAGACGCTGAGCACGATGGGGCGGTCGTTGCGGACGTTGTGCGGCTTGGCGCCGGTGTTGATCGCGCGGCCCACCATTTTCGAGATGACCTCGTCGAGGCTCGTCTCGGCCATCGGCATCGTGTCGATGTAGTGGCCGTCGCGGATCACCGTGATGCGGTCGGCGATCGCCTTGAGTTCTGCCATCCGGTGGGAGATGTAGACAACGCCGGTCTCTGGCGTGATGAAGCGGCGGATCAGCTCGTGGAGCTGGGCGACCTCGGCGTCGTTGAGGGCTGCGGTCGGCTCGTCCATGATCAGGACCTTGGTTGCCTCGAAGGACAACGCCCTCGCGATTTCGACCATCTGCTGCTGCGCCACACTCAGATGGGACACGGTCGTCTTGGGATCAAGGGCAAGGCCCAGGCGCGCCAGCAGTTCGCGCGTCTTGCGCACCTGCTCGCCGGGCCGGGTGAAGAAGCGGCCGGTGACGGGTTCGCGACCCAGCCAGATGTTCTCGGCAACGCTCAGGTGGGAGACGAGGTTCAATTCCTGGTGGATGATCGCCAGTCCCGCGTGCTGCGCCTCCCTCGGGTTGTTCACCTCGAGGGGTTGACCGTTCAGCCAGAACTCACCGGACTCACGCGTGTAGATGCCGGTCAGCAGCTTCATCAGGGTGGACTTGCCGGCGCCGTTCTCGCCGACGAGGCCGAGCACCTCACCCTTGCGCAGGTCGAAGCGCATGCCCTCCAGGGCCTTCACGCCGGGGAAGCTCTTGTCGACGTTCTCGACCTGCAGGAGCAGGCTCGGGTCGTGGGTCCCGGCGACGGGGACCGTCTCGGCCGCGGTCATGCCGACATCACCGGCGTGACGCCCTTGCGGAACAGCGCATTGCCGTAGGTCCGGGTCTCACCGGTGCGGATGATCAGTTCGGCGTCCCTGGCCAGGTCGTAGAAGGCGAACCGTTCCACCATGCGGGCCCCCTCCGCGTCCAGGCCGGCGGCCTCGGTCAGTTCGATCTGCACCGGGAGCAGTCCTTCCGGGGATTCCATGAGGTCGAGGGCCGGGTAGGTGTCGGGCACCATCACCGACCGGATCGCCCTCAGGACCCTCGGTGAGGACAGGCCGGGCATGTCGATCAGGTGCTTCTTGGCCAGCTTCGACGCGGTGAAGTGGGCATCGGCGATGACAACAGCGTCACCGTGGCCCATCTCGTCCAGCGCCAACAGCAACTGGCCGGTGAGCACCGGATCCAGATTGAGCAGCATCTTTGCCTCCATCTGAGAAATCGATTTCTGTTGGGTAATCGTAGGGAGACTAGCGGACCTTGTCATCACCAGAGACCGAATCGTGACCAATCTGATATCGATTTCTGGCAGGGAGCCCGCTGGTGGCGGAGTCGGGGGCGGAACGGTTCGCATGAGGTGGCCTCCTTTCCTTCACCTGGCGCCGTAGAGAGTCAGCAGACGGAGGGTTTCCTCCTCGACGGCCGACCGCGCCGGGCCGAGCCACTTCCGGGAATCGACGATGGCCGGGTCGGCGCCGAGCGTCCCCCGGACGGAATTGGTGAACACCTTGTTCAGGTGCGTGGAGACGTTGATCTTCGTCATGCCGGCGGCGATCGCTGCCCGCATGCCGTCATCGGAGACCCCCGATGAGCCGTGCAGGACCAGTGGGACGTCCACCGCGCGCCGGATCGCACGGATCAGGTCCTCGTCCAGGTGGGCGTCCCGGGTGGTCATGGCGTGGGAGGAGCCGACGGCGACAGCGAGCAGGTCGACGCCGGTGTCGCGGACGAACACGGCCGCGTCTTCCGGGGTGGTGCGAGCCGTGGGGTCATGGACCCCGTTCTTCCCGCCGACCTCGCCGAGCTCGGCCTCGATGTCGACGCCCGCGTCGTGGCACAGCTCCACCATCGAACGCGTGGTCGCGCGGTTCTCTGCGTCCGCCAGTTTCGAGCCGTCATACATCACGGAGGTGACGCCGAGGCCGACCGCCCGCCGGATCAGTTCGGTGTCCTCCGCGTGGTCGAGGTGCACGACGACCGGGACGCTGGAGGCCTTGGCGATGGCGATCGTCGCCAGGCAGATGGGCTCGAGCGCTCCGTGGTACTTGACGGCATTCTCGGAGATCTGAAGGACGACCGGCCGCTGGGCGCGTTCCGCCGCGCGCACGAAGGCTGTGGCGTGCTCGAGGTGGATCACGTTGAAGGCGCCAAGGCCGATTCCGTCCGATCGGGCGGCTATGGCGAGTACGCGCAATGAGGCCAGCATCAGCTCTCCACGCCGGGCGGCGGCACCACGCCAACGGTGAGCAGGAGATTGGCGTAGATGCGGTCCTCGCCCGTCGCGACCAGGACGGCCAGGTCGCCGGAGCGGCAGGCGTCATAGAACGCGAACCGCTCCATGATCTTCACGGGCACGTCCGGTCCGAGCAGCGCCTTGTACTCCTCGTGCACCGGGAGGAAGTCCTCACCGGGCGCCATGACTGCCGCGCTCTCGATGGGGATGGCGCTGATGATCCCCTTCAGCGTGTCGGTGCCATTGACGAGTCCGCGGGTGAAGTTGAGGTGGATGACCTCGGCGTTCGGACCGTGGGCGGTGGCGTGCGGGTAGTTGGAGTCGGCGATCAGCACCGTGGAGCCGTGCCCGGCCGCGGCGAGGGCGGCCAGCAGTGGCGGATGCGTGAGGTACGTGGTCAGCATGGTGTCCTTCAGTTCGGGTTCGCGATGGTGGTGGTGTGCAGGGTCTCTGCGTAGCCGGGGTCGAACTGGCCGGTCTCCGGGTGGGCGGCGGCGGCGGCCGCCACGCGGACGGCGAACGGCAGCGCACCGTCCACGGTCTGCCCAGCAGCGAGCCCCGCGGCAAGGCCGGCCACCAGGACGTCCCCGCACCCGACGGGGTTCACCGCGACCACCTCGGGTGCCAGGACCTGGACGGACTGTCCGGCGCTGACGGCAAGGGCGCCCTCGGCGCCGAGGGAGACGACCACCCACTCCGGTCCCTGGGCGCACAGCGCGCGGGCAGCGGCGATCACCTCGGTGACGTCGTGGAGGTCGCTCCCGACGAGGGCGGAGAGCTCCTGCCTGTTGGGCTTGACGACGGTGGGGGAGGCGGCCATCCCGGCGCGGAGCAGGGCCCCGCTGGTGTCGAGGATCACGGGACGGCCAGCAAGCCTGGCCTCCTCCACGAACCGCCGGTAGACGTCGTCGGGGCACCCCGTCGGTGCGCTGCCAGAGAGAGTCACCACGTCGACCTCGCCCAGCAGCGACTGGTACCTGGCGAGAAGCTGGGTGAGGTCGGTCTCCACGACCGTCACGCCGGGTTCGAGGAACTCGGTGGAGGTGCCAGCGGCGTCGATGATGTTGATGCAGGTCCGGCTCTCGCCCGGCACCCGGACGAACTCCTCGCGGATACCCTGCGCGGCCACCTGGCTGGTGATGAACTGCCCGGCGAAGCCTGCGACGAAGCCGGTGGCGACGACCTCCTGGCCGCACAGGCATGCGCCCCGGGCGACGTTGAGGCCCTTGCCCCCGGCGCTGGCTCGCACCCGCGCCACGCGCTGGACCTCGCCGACCTGGACGCTGGTCACGTCGTACCGCTTGTCGATGGCGGCGTTGAGGGTCACGGTGAGGACGGTCATGGCCGGCCCTCCCGGTAGGCGTAGGTGACCGGGTCGCCCACCACCAGCTCGGACTGCAGCACGACTGTGCGCGGCTCCAGGGGTGTGGTGCTGGCGATGCGGTCGAGGATCAGTTCTGCTGCGCGGACGGCGATCTGCGCGATGGGCTGTGCGACCAGGGTCGGCCGCGGGCGGATGATCCTGGCGAGGTCGAGGTTGTCGAACCCCACGATGGCTGGCACCGGCACGCCGTCGGCGAGCTCGTTGATGGCCACCGTCGCGCCGACGGTGAACTCGTAGTTGGCGCACACCACTGCTGTGGGCCGTGGGTCGAGCGCGAGGAGGCGGCGCAGTCCGACGTAGCCGCCATGGATGGTGATCGGGTCAGACTGGGTGTAGGCCCGGCGCGGCAGCCGTCCGGTGTGCCGCTTGACAGCCTCGCGGAAGCCAATGCGGCGCTCGCGCATGGTGAAGATGGCCTCCGGGCCGGCGATCAGGCCGATGTCGGTGTGGCCGGCCTCGGCGAGCAGGTCGACCGCGGAGGCGATCGCAGCACGGTTGTCGATCACCACGGTGTCGACGGCGGCATTCGTGATTGCGCGGTCAACGGCGATGACAGGGACGCCGCGCTCGATCGCGGTCGCGAGGCCGGCGACCTCGTCGCCGACCGGCATGATGACGAGCCCGTCCACCATCTTGCCGATCAGGAAGTGGATCGCTTCGGCCTCGGCCTCCGCGCTGTTGCGCGAGTCGCAGATGATGGTGCCGTACCCGGCCTCGCGGAGCTTCTCCTCCATGCTGGAGATGATCGTCGTGTAGAAGGTCGAGTTCAGTTCCGCCAGCACGACGCCGAGGGTCATCGACCGGCGACTGCGCAGACCGCGGGCGACATCGTTGACCTGGTAATCGAGGTCACGCGTGGCCTGCTCGATCAGCACGCGGTTGTTGTGGGTGACGTTGCCGCCGTTGAAGTACTTGGAAATGGTCGCCAAGGACAATCCGGTCAAGCGCCGGATGTCCTTGTAGGTGGCTGCCATAGCGTACCCATTCCCATAACGAAACGTTTCGTATTGAAAGGCTGGCAGCTGCTCGGCTCCCTTGTCAACCCTTGGAAGCAAACGGACGAAACGGTTCGCCCATCGGCTTGTGCACAGAGGAAGCGGTCGGCTACCGTTGAGCAAAACGTTTCGCTCTCAAGGGGGAGGCGATGGGCTCACACACTGCTTTGGCGGTCTACCTCGGCGTGGACATCGGCACCTCGGGCTGTCGATGCGTCGCCGTCGACTCCGACGGTCGGACGCTCGCCGTCGCCCAGCGGTCCTATGCCTTGCACACCCCCGCATCAGGGTGGGTCGAACAGGACGCCAACGACTGGGTGGCAGGCGCCCTCGCAACGATCGGGGAGGTCTGCGCCTCCGGGGGCTTCGAGCCGGCCCAGGTTCGCGCCGTCGGAGTGGACGGCCAGAGCTGGGCCTGCGTGCCGGTCGACGAGGCCGGGCGCATCCTCGCCAACACCCCGATCTGGATGGACACGCGGGCGCAGTCGATCTGCGACGAGGTGCTTGCCTCCGTGCCTGCGGCAGACATCCTCGCCGTTGCCGGCAACCGGCTCAGCCCGAGCTACACCACGGCGAAGGTGCTCTGGTTCCAGCGGAACGCCCCGGAGGTGTACGCCCGCACCCGCTGGTTCCTGCAGTGCAACAGCACCGTGGTGATGGCCCTCACGGGGATCGCGTCCCAGGAGCATTCCCAGGGCTACGGACTCCACTTCATCGATGTCGCGACGGGGGCGGTGGACGTCGCCCTCGCCGCCCGGCTGGGGATCGATCCTGGCCTGTTCCCGACGGCTGTGGAGCCGTCGGCGGTCGTGGGCGGAATCACGGCGGCCGCGGCCCGCGTCACCGGCCTGCCCGAGGGCACGCCGGTGGTCGCCGGCGGCCTGGATGCCGCGTGCGGCACGCTGGGCGCCGGCGTGTACCGGGTCGGCCAGACCCAGGAGCAGGGTGGGCAGGCCGGCGGGATGTCGATCGCCATGGCTGCGCCCGCTGCGGACGAACGACTGATCCTCTCCCGGCATGTCGTGCCGGGCAGCTGGCTGCTGCAGGGCGGCACGGTTGCCGGCTCGGCCAGCCTCGCCTGGCTCACCCGACAGGTCGGCGCTGCCGAACAGTCGGCGGCGACGTCCTCAGGCAGGGACCTGTACGAGGAGGTCTCCGCGCTTGCCGACTCCGCCCCCGTCGGTGCCGGTGGTCTGGTGTTCCTGCCGTACCTCTCGGGTGAGCGCTCGCCCTTGTGGGACGCAGATGCCCGCGGCGCCTTCATCGGGCTCACCCTCACCACCGATCGCGGTCAGCTCTACCGCGCCGTGATGGAAGGGGTGGCCTTCGCGCTGCGCCACAACCTCGAGGTGGCTGCGTCCGCCGGAGCAGGGGTCGCGGAACTGCTTGCCATCGGCGGTGCGACGAAGAGCCCGGTTTGGATGCAGATCAAGGCCGACGTCACCGGCGTCCCCCTGACCGTCAGCGCGAACGAGAACGCCACCCCGCTGGGGGCTGCCATGTTGGCTGCCATCGGTACGGGCGGCGGCCCCGTCGAAGACCTGGTCGAACGCTGGGTGCAGCGCGGAGTGAGCTACACCCCCGACCCTGCCGCCGCGGCCCGGTACGACCGGCTGTACGACATCTATGCCGGGCTCTATCCGGCCCTGGCCGACAGCATGCACCAGCTTGCGGCTTTCACCCGTTGACGAATGGAGAACTGATGTTGGCAGCTGTGTTGCACGGGCAACGGGACGTGCGTACCGAGGAGATCCCCACCCCCGATCCCGGACCCGGCGAAGCGCTCGTGCGCGTGATGCGGACCGGTGTCTGTGGTTCCGACATCCCGCGCGTCCTCAGCGACGGCGCCCACTTCTACCCGCTGGTGCTCGGTCACGAGATCGCTGGTGAGGTCGCAGCCGTCGGCGAGGGGGGCGACACGAGCCTCGTCGGCCGGAGGGTGGCGGTTGCCCCGCTGCTCCCGTGCCACGACTGCCCGCAATGCCTGCTGGGCCACTACGCGCAGTGCCCGAACTACAGCTTCATCGGTTCCCGGGTGAACGGCGGGCTCGCCCAGTACCTCGTCGCCCCCGTCGGCAACCTCACGGTCGTCGCCGACACCGTGAGCTTCCGCGACGCGGCCTTCTTCGAGCCCTCCACCGTCGCCCTGCACGGCATCCGGCACCTCGGCTTCGAGGCGGGGGAGGACGTGATCGTTCTCGGCGCTGGCACGATCGGCATCTTCACCATGCAGTGGGCGAAGATCCTCGGCGCAGCCCGGGTGGCCGTGGTGGACGTCAACCCTGCACGCCTCGCGACAGCGTCCAGCCTGGGCGCCGACGCCACTTTCGATGCCCGCGAGCCGGGCTTCCTCGACGCCGTCCGCACCTGGCAGGGCGGAACGGGCTTCGGCTACGCCTTCGAGACCGCCGGCCAGAACGCGACCATGACCCTGGCCTTCCAGCTCGCCGCCCCGCACGCCGGGGTCTGCTTCATCGGCACCAGCCACGCCGACCTGGCCTTCGACCACGCCACGTTCGAGCTGATGAACCGCAAGGAGTTCCGGCTGACCGGCTCGTGGATGTCGTACAGCGCTCCGTTCCCCGGACCGGAGTGGAGCCTCACCGCGGAGTGTGTCGCGGACGGCCGGCTCCGCATCACCGACGACCTCATCCACGGCACCTACGACCTCAGCGAGGTGATGACGGCCTTCGAGCTCTTCGAGCAACCGGGCGCGGTCACCGGCAAGCTGCTCTTCGCACCCAACTCGTCCCAGGAGTGATCATGACCACCACATCCACCGCGGTTACCGTCATCGACCCGGCGACCGTCCCGAGCTTCACCCTCGCGAGCGGTGCGAGGATCCCCGCCATCGGCCTGGGCACGTTCGGTTCCGACCGGTTCAGC
>JBBRIY010000069.1:0-10121 GCA_038220215.1 Propionibacteriales bacterium | reverse complement strand
GCCTCCGGAATGGCTGCGGTGACCGTGCCCGTGCTGGCCCTGCTGCCGCCCGGCGGGACGCTGCTGGCACCCTTCGACTGCTACGGCGGCTCGTGGCGGCTCTTCGACGCCCTCGAGCGCACCGGACGGCTGACGTTGCGGCTGGCCGACTTCAGTGATGCAGAGGGCGCGCTCGCGGAAATCGCCGACGGTGTGGATCTGGTCTGGCTCGAGACCCCGTCCAACCCGCTGCTGCGGATCACCGACATCGCCGCGGTCAGTGCCGCCGCCCACGCCGTTGGTGCGCTGGTCGTTGCTGACAACACCTTCGCGACGCCCGTCGTGCAGCGTCCGTTGAGCCAAGGTGCCGATGTCGTGGTGCACTCTGCGACGAAGTACCTCAATGGTCACAGCGACGTCGTCGCCGGTGCCATCGTCGCGGCGGACGCCGTGCGCCTGACCCATCTGGCGTGGTGGGCGAACACCCTCGGGGTCACCGGTGGTGCGCTGGACTCCTATCTCACGCTGCGGGGGCTGCGCACCCTGCACCTCCGCATGGCGCAGGCCCAGCGGAACGCCGCAGCGGTCGTCGACCTGCTGGTCGGGCATCCCGCGGTGACCGCGGTGCACTACCCGGGACTGGCCGGGCACCCCCAGCATGAGCTGGCCGCCCGCCAGCAGGACGGCTTCGGCGCGATCGTCACGTTCGACGTCGGCAGTGTTGCGGCCGTCCGGGCCCTCGTCGAGGGCCTTGCCTGCTTCTGCCTGGCGGAGAGCCTCGGCGGGGTCGAATCACTGGTATCGCACCCGTCGACGATGACCCACGCGTCCATGCCGGAGGACATTCGTGCGGCCGCCGGCATCACCGACGGCATGTTGCGCCTGAGCCTCGGCGTCGAGGACCCGGCAGACCTGGTGGCCGACCTGAGGGCCGGTCTCGACCGGGTGCTGGCCCTGCGCTGAGGGCGAACCCAGGCTGCCCTTGAGGAATCGCAGGCCCGGGACACACACTGGATGCTGGCCGACGAGAGGAAGCCATGCGCTCATCCACCCGCACGGTGGCCTTGACGCTGCTTGTCAGCGTGACAGCAGCCGGCTGCTCGACGGTTTCACCGACGCCCTCGCCAGCTCCGAGCACCCCGGCAGCGGCTTTCGCCTGTTCGGACCCGGTGGTCGGCCCGCTGCCCGAATGGGCACGGACGGGCTTCAGCCCGCCGGACCAGGATGTCTCCCACATCGCCTCCGTCCATGGCCACGTCGTCGCCGTGCCGTTCGGTTGGCCGCTGCGGGACAAGCAGCCGGAGGGCCGGGCGAACAAGGTGCTGTGGGTCGCCGACCTCAGCATGGGCGGGCCGCTGGTCATCCAGGCCCGGCGCGAGGCCGATACGGAAACGGTCCGTCGTGAGGTGGCCGGCGGCCCCGGGCCGTCGACCATCGACCTTCCCGGAGAGGGGTGTTGGCAGCTCGACCTGTCCTGGCCCGGAGGCACGGACCGGATCTACTTGCGCTACCTGGGCCCGGTCGCCTAGTTGTGATGGCGTGATGGAGACGTTCCCCTTCGGGGACTTATCCCACGAGATCACCTCGTGCAGAATTCATGAATATCCTGTGCGGCCACCCCTGCTTCGATCACGCGAGCGTCCGGGGGCTGCGCAGATACCCCCGCAACACCACATTTGGACGCTGATGACCCCCCTGATCCGTACCTGCCTGACGGCTGCTGGTGTGCTGGCACTCCTTCTTGCCCCGCTGCCTCCCGCGCAGGCGAAGAGCGCGTCGGGCTCGGATTCCCGCCCCTACCCATCCCGGGTCTTCGCGGCATCCTCGCCGCTGTACCAGAGGCTCCCCGCGGCCACGCCGGCCGCGTCCGACTCTGCTGCGCTCGTCAAGAGCCTGAACGTCCAGGCACACAAGTACTACGGCACCGAAGCCATGGCCAATGTGAACATCAACACCAATCGTTTCTCACCAGCGTTGTACGTCGCACGGAACAGCGATCCTGTCTACGACATCACCGGCTGGAACTGCCAGCGCAAGTCGGCCGGTTGGGACGCCGGCCTCAATAGCCAGCTGCGCAGGGTGCACGTCCCTGCGGACTTGCTGCCCGACCCCTCCACCGACGGTTCGGTGGCCATTTACAACGTCGACACACGCGAGGTGGTGGAGCTCTGGAAGGCCCAGAAGGTGAACGGCCGGTGGCAGGCCTGCTGGGGCGGGCGGATCGCACGCGCCGACCAGTCCCGCGGCACCTTCGGCAATTACTACGGGGTCTCGGCCAGCGGCCTTTCGCTGTGGGGCCTGACCATCCGGCAGAAGGAGTTGCTCAACGGCCGCATCGACCACGTGATCAACCTGGCCATCCCCCTGACCCGGCGCAACACCATCTCCTGGCCGGCCAACCGGACCGACGGCAACTCCCCCGGCACCCAGCTCGCCATCGGCCAGATGCTGCGGCTGCCAGCAAGCCTCAACCTCGCCACCCTGAAACTCTCGCCGGCCGCGCTGATGGTCGCCAGGGCTGCTCAGCAGTACGGGGTCATCATCAGCGACACCTCGGGCTCGGTGGCCTTCGCCGCCGAGAACCCGATCGCCCTCGCCGACAACGCTTACGCAAAGATCTTCCGCGGCCGCTGGCCCTACTACGAGATGGCCGGCGACAAGGCCAGGGGCGAGCGGGCCTTTCCGCTGGACAAGCTGGTCGCCCTGCCGCTCGACTACCAGGTCGCCCCGGCGCACTCCGGCGGGAAGGTCACGCCGAACACCGCCTACGCCGCGGCCGTGAAGAAGGCCAAGCCGGAGATCCACTGGCGCCTCGCCGACACCGGGTCGGTCGCCACCGATGCCAGCGGACGCGGTCGCGCGGGCAGGCTGGTCGGGGTCACCCGGTACGCGGCCGGTGCCATTCGCGGCAACAACGCGATCCAGACCGATGGCGACCCCACGTCGGGGGTCTACCAATCAGCCAGATCGACGCCGTCGAAAGTGTTCACCGTGCAGGTGTGGTTCAGGACCACCACCGCTGCCGGCGGGAAGATCGCCGGTTTCGAGAACGTCCAGACCGGAAAGGGCAGCCGCGCCGACCGGTCGCTCTATCTCACCAACGGCGGCTCGCTGGTCTTCGCTACGTACAACGGCGTGATCCGGAAGGTGGCCAGCCCGAAGGCGTACAACGACGGCCGCTGGCACCAGGCCACAGCTACCCAGGGTCCCACCGGTACCCGGCTCTACGTCGACGGTGCCCTGGTGGCGAGTACGACCCTCACCGGCGCCCAGCCCGGGGATGGCTACTGGCGGATCGGCGGCGGCAACCTCGACGCGATGCCATCGCGACCGTCCAGCGCCTACGTCGCTGCGTCCCTGGACGAGTTCGCCTACTACGCGACGGTGCTGTCCGCGAGCACGATCGCTGCCCAGTTCAGGGCTGCGGCCTAGGCTCGCAGGGTGAGTCCTTCCGCACACCGCCGCGCCCGGTACTGGCTGGTCGGCGGAGTCGCGCTGATGACGGTGGCCTCGGTGGTGCTCGGCTCCCTGCTGTGGACGGGAACCGTCCACGCCAACAATCCCTCGATGACCCGCTACCCGGTTCGAGGGGTCGACGTGTCGGCTTACCAGGGCGTCATCGACTGGCCGGTGCTCGCGAGGCAGGACATCCGGTTCGCGTTCCTCAAGGCCACCGAGGGCGGCACCTTCGTCGACGACCGGTTCGCAGCCAACCTGGCAGGTGCGAACGCTGCGGGGCTGCGCGTCGGCGCCTACCACTTCTTCAGCTTCGAGAGCCCCGGCGCGACGCAGGCCGACAATGTGATCGGGACCGTACCGGCGCCGGACCTGAGCCTGCCCGTCGTCGTCGACCTCGAGTCCTACGGCGAGTTCGGCCTCAACCCTGCACCGGTCGACGACGTCCGGCGCGAACTCGGTGTCCTGCTGGACCGCTTGCGGGCTGCCTACGGACGACGCCCGATCGTGTATGCCACCGCGGAGTCCTACGACCGCTACCTCGCCGGAGCATTCGGTGACGTCGACATCTGGATCCGTGACACCTGGCGCGAGCCGGCGCTCTCCGACGGACGCGCCTGGACCTTCTGGCAGTTCAGCGACCGGCACCGGCTCACCGGGTACGCCGGCGAGGAGCCCTTCATCGACCTGGACGTGTTCGCCGGAAGCGTGGCCGAGTGGGAGGCGTACGGGCGCTGACCCAACGTGGGCGACCGGAGTCAGCGGCCGAACAGGGCCCGGGCGAAGAAGACGAGGTTGGCCGGACGCTCTGCGAGCCGGCGGATGAAGTAGCCCCACCAGTCGGTGCCGAAGGGGACGTATACCCGCACCTTGGCTCCGCTCGCAGCGAGGCGGCGCTGCTCGTCACTGCGAATGCCGTACAGCATCTGGTACTCGAAGGTGCCGGGTTCCCTGCCCAGCTGGCGAGCGAGCTCCGCGACCGCTGCAATCATCTCCGGGTCATGGGTGGCCAGCATCGGGTAGCCGTCGCCGGCCAGCAGCGTCCGGGCGCAGGCGACGTAGGCGGTGGACACCTCCTCACGACCCTGGAACGCGACGTCGACCGGCTCGGCGTAGGCACCCTTGCACAGCCGGATCCGCGATCCCGGACCGGCCAGCACCGCACAGTCCTCGAGCGTGCGGTGCAGGTAGGCCTGCAGCACGCCGCCGGTTGCCGGGAACTCCTTGCGCAGGTCTGCGAGGATCCCCAGCGACGTGTCGGTGGTGGTGTGGTCCTCCGCATCGATGGTGACGGTGGTGCCAACGGCGGCGGCAGCAGCGCAGATCTCGCGGGCGTGGGAGAAGGCAAGGCTGCGTCCGCCCGGAAGGGCGAGGCCGAGGGCGGTCAGCTTCACCGACACCTCCGCGTACCCGGTGAGGCCGACGGCCGCGAGCTCGGAGATGACACGGAGATAGCCGTCGCGGACGGCGGCAGCCTGCGCCCCGGAGGTGGTGTCCTCACCCAGGTAGTCGATGCTGGTGAGCAGGTTGTCAGCAGCGAGGGTGCGTACGGCGGTGACGCAACCGAACACGCTCTCGCCCGGAACGAAGCGGGCGACGACGGCAGCGGTCATCGGCAACCGGACGGCCAGCGCCTTGAACCGTGCGCTCCGGGAGAGGCCGAGCAGCACGTTGCGCAGGATGAGGTCGACGGACTTCATGCGACGCCCAGCAGTCCGGCGACGAGGTCGGTGGTCAGGTCGTCGAGGGAGTCGAGGATCACGTCTGCGAGGGCGAGGGTTGATGCCGGCGGGGGGTTGAAGTGCGGTGGGATGGCAACCACCCGCAACCCGGCGGCGTGGGCCGACAGGATGCCGTTGTGCGCGTCCTCCACCGCGACGGACGACCTCGGGTCAACGCCGATCCGACGGCAGACCTCGAGGTACACATCGGGGGCGGGCTTGCCTGCCCCGTTCAGCTCCTCCGTGCTCAGCGTGGTGACGAAGAGGTCTGCCAGCCCCATGGCGGCAACGGCCTCGTCGATCAGGATCCGCGGTGATGAGCTGGCCAGACCGAGCGGCCAGCGGGCGTGCATCCGGTGCACGGCCTCCACCGCGCCCGGCAGCAGTTCGAGGCCGAGCGCATAAGCGGCCGCCATGCCGTCGATGGTCTTCTTCGCGGCGTCCTGCGCGGTGCCGGCGAGGCCGACGACGTCGGAGAGGTAGGCCGACCACTCCTGGGTGGCCATGCCCATCATCGCCCGGCTGGCCTCCTCCGGCCACGGCAGGCCTTCGGCATCGGCCAGTCCCCGGCGCACCACATCCCAGATGTGCTCGGTGTCGGTCAGGGTTCCGTCCATATCGAACACCACTGCAGTCATGGTGGGCATTCTTTCGCGCTGCGCGGATCGCAGCGAAATCGGGGACGCTCCTGACCATCGTCACCGGGCGCGCGGCGCGCGGCTACCATCGCAGCGTGGAGCACGTAGACCGACCGCGGATGAACCTGTGGGTGGACCCGAGGTCGCTGCGCTCCCGACCCACGTCGCCGGTGCGTCAGCACACGTTGCGTCCCTCCGGACTCGCACCGCTGGACGCCCTGATCGCCACCCCGCCGGACCCGGTCGGTGTTCTGCTGTACTTCCCCGGCTTCAACACTCCGCTGGGATCGTGGGAGATTGCCAAGTGCGCCCACCTGGCCGACGCCACGTCGCTGACCGTCGTCCTCACCGAGATCCCCGGCATGAGCCGCTTCGCCGACCCGATCCCCAAGGCCGTCCGCAAGGACATGCTGACCGGCCGGGTGGAGTCGTGGGCAGACCTGAACCTGGCCTACATCGACGCGGCGATGCGCGTCGGGGAGGTGCGCAACCCCGAGTACCTGCAGGTGCTCGGCTACTCCACCGGCTGCTCACTCGCTGTGGCCTCTCTCCCCGTGCTCGCGGAGTGGGGACCGATCGAGGGGCTGAACCTCGTGGAGCCGGTCGCGATCTCGCAGCGCAATGTCGCATCCCTCCAGGCCCACAACCTCGCCGACTGGGGACGGATGGGCTCGGTACTCGCGACCAACCGCGGCCACGACTGGGTGATGAGCGCACGCCGTCGCCAGCGCAAGGAGCCGTCGGTGAAGTACTCCGCCGTCGACCTGGTTGCCATCGCGCAGGTGTTGTCCACCCAGGGGATGCTGGCCGGCATCGACGCCGTCGAACTGGCGCGCTGCGCGCTGGTGCGTGGAGCGCGGAGCTCGCTGTGCCGGCGTCCCGACTTCGAGATGCTCGACGAGAGCCTGCGTGCCCGTGGCGTCCCCGGTCCGACCATCACGGTGGAGGGGATGGGTCACCAGCTGTGGCACTCGTTCCCGATCGTCGTGCAGCTCACCCGGGCCATGCTCCCCGTCGGTGGCTGACCGGCGAAGTGCCAGCCGTCTCAGGGAATACCCCTGCCTGACCCACAGTTGAGTCTGGTGAACTCAACACCATAAGTTGAGCGTGTTAAGCTCAACCTTGTTCCAAGACTCAACCGGAGGTAGCAAACCATGGCACGAGCAGTCGGCATCGACCTCGGCACCACCAACTCTGTCGTCGCCGTCCTCGAGGGTGGCGAACCCACGGTCATCCCGAACGCGGAGGGCGCCCGCACCACCCCGTCGGTGGTCGCGTTCGCCAAGGGCGGTGAGGTCCTGGTCGGCGAGGTCGCCAAGCGCCAGGCCGTCACCAACATCGACCGCACCATCCGTTCGGTGAAGCGCCACATGGGCACCAACTGGACCGTCGACATCGACGGCAAGAAGTACACGCCGCAGGAGATCTCCGCGCGCGTGCTGATGAAGCTGAAGCGTGACGCGGAGGCCTACCTCGGCGAGCCGGTCACCAACGCCGTCATCACTGTTCCGGCCTACTTCGGCGACGCCGAGCGTCAGGCCACCAAGGAAGCCGGCGAGATCGCCGGCCTCGTGGTCGACCGGATCATCAACGAGCCCACGGCCGCTGCGCTCGCCTACGGCCTCGACAAGGGCAATGTCGAACAGACCATCCTGGTCTTCGACCTCGGCGGCGGCACCTTCGACGTCTCGCTGCTGGAGATCGCCGACGGCGTCTTCGAGGTGAAGGCGACCAAGGGCGACAACCGCCTCGGCGGCGACGACTGGGACCAGCGCGTCGTCGACTGGCTGGTCACGCAGTTCAAGAACAAGAACGGCATCGACCTGAGCAAGGACAAGATGGCCCGCCAGCGCCTCCAGGAAGCCGCCGAGCGCGCCAAGATCGAACTGTCCAGTACCCAGGAGACCTCGATCAACCTGCCCTACATCACCGCTGGGGCCGACGGCCCGCTGCACCTGGACGAGAAGCTCAGCCGCGGTGACTTCCAGCGCATGACGCAGGACCTGCTCGAGCGCACCCGTGCGCCGTTCAAGAACGTCATCTCCGACGCCAAGTCCGACGTCAGCAAGATCGACTACGTGATCCTGGTCGGCGGCTCCACCCGCATGCCGGCCGTCGTCGACCTGGTCAAGGAGCTCACCGGAGGCAAAGAGCCCCACAAGGGCGTCAACCCCGATGAGGTCGTAGCCCTCGGCGCGTCCCTCCAGGCCGGTGTCCTGAAGGGCGAGGTCAAGGACGTGCTGCTGCTGGACGTCACCCCGCTGAGCCTCGGCATCGAGACCAAGGGTGGCGTGATGACCAAGATCATCGAGCGCAACACCACGATCCCGACCAAGCGCAGCGAGGTCTTCACGACGGCTGAGGACAACCAGCCGTCGGTGATGATCCAGGTGTACCAGGGCGAGCGTGACTTCGCCCGGGACAACAAGAGCCTCGGAAACTTCGAGCTCACCGGCCTGATGCCCGCCCCGCGCGGCCTGCCGCAGGTCGAGGTCGCGTTCGACATCGACGCCAACGGCATCGTCCACGTGCACGCCAAGGACCTGGCCACCGGCAAGGAGCAGTCCATGACGGTGACCGGCGGTTCCGCGCTGGGTCGCGACGACATCGACCGCATGGTCAAGGAGGCAGAGGCGCACGCCGAGGAGGACCACCAGCGTCGCCTGGCCGTCGAGATGCGCAACGAGGCGGACGCCCTGGCGTTCCGCACGGAGAAGCTGCTCGCCGACAATGCCGACACCATTCCCGAGGAGACCAAGGTGCCGGTGGTCGAGGCGCTCGACGTCCTCAAGGAAGCGCTGAAGACCGATGACAATGACGCGGTCAAGGCTGCCATGGACGACCTGAACACCAAGGCCGGCGCCATGGGCCAGGCGATGTACGCCGCAGCCCAGGCCAAGCAGCAGTCCGAGGAATCCCAGCCGACCGGTGACAGCGCCCCGGCTGCCGACGACGATGTCGTCGACGCCGAGATCGTTGACGAGGACGCCAAGGACGACAAGTGACGGATTCCACGACGATGCCTGAGCCTGACGAAGGACCTGAGCCCTTCGAGACGGCTGCCCCCGAGGGCTTCGTGCCCGAGGGGGAGGCCGGCGGGGATGGCGCCGAGGAGCCGATCGAAGCCAAGGCTTCGCCGATCCGCGACGCCAAGCTCGCCGAGATGCAGGAGCTGGTCGACGAACGCACCGAGGACCTGCAGCGCCTGCACGCCGAGTACAGCAACTACAAGAAGCGGGTCGACCGCGACCGGTTGCTGTCCCGACAGGGCGGGGTCGAGGTCGTCATTCTCGACCTGCTGCCTGTTCTCGACAGCGTCGAGGCCGCGCGCGAGCACGCCGAGTTGGTCGGTGGCTTCAAGCTGGTCGCAGACGAGCTGGAGAAGATCATCGCCAAGTACGGGCTGGAGACCTTCGGTGAGGTGGGCGAGGAGTTCGACCCGCAGATCCACGAGGCCTTGATGCAGATGCCGGCTGAGGGCGAGATCGCTGTCCCGACCATTTCGGCGGTGATGCAGCGCGGCGTGAAGTTGAATGAGCGGGTGCTGCGTCCGGCCCGCGTAGGCGTGGCCAACCCCGAGTGAGAAGAAAGGAGGCGCGATGAGTACCAAGGACTGGCTCGAGAAGGACTACTACAAGGTGCTCGGCGTCTCCAAGGAGGCCAAGCCCGACGAGATCAAGAAGGCGTTCCGCAAGCTGGCCAGGCAGTTCCATCCCGACCAGAACGCGGACAACGCCGGCGCAGAGGCACGGTTCAAGGAGATCTCCGAGGCGAACTCGATCCTCTCCGATGTGGCCAAGCGCAAGGAGTACGACGAGGCGCGCAGCCTGTTCGGCGGCGGGGGATTCCGGTTCCCCGGTGCCGGGCAGGGTGGCAGCCCGTCGATGGAGGACCTCTTCCGCGGCAGCGGCGCGGGCGACTCCGGCATCTCCGACCTGTTCGGCAACCTGTTCGGTGGCACGACCACGCGTCGCACCACCCGGGGGCCGCGCCGTGGGACCGACATCGAGGGCGAGGTCACGATCGACTTCGCCGATGCGCTCGCCGGCTCCCTGGTCAGCATGCAGACCACGTCCGATGCCGCCTGCGAGACCTGTCACGGCACAGGTGCCCGTCCGGGTACCCAGCCGACGGTGTGCCGGGCCTGTCAGGGCAGTGGCATGCAGACGTCCACCTCTGGCGGCGTCTTCGCCGTCTCGGAGCCGTGCCGCGAGTGCCGCGGCAGGGGCATGGTGGTGGAGGACCCGTGTCCGACGTGCGCAGGCAGCGGCCGCAGCCGGTCGACCCGCAACATGCAGGTGCGCATCCCCGCCGGTGTGACCGACGG
>JBBRIY010000068.1:0-10139 GCA_038220215.1 Propionibacteriales bacterium | reverse complement strand
TGCGACGAGTGCCCGGTGTTCCTCGAGGTAGTCGCCGCCCCACTGGTGCAGCACGGTCTCCCACGTGATGGTGGTGCGCACCCACCGTCCGGCCTTGCTCCAGACCATGGGACGCAGCTGGATCGCTCCCGACGGTGCGCGGGTGACCCGGATCGCGAGCGGCTGGCCGCCGCCCCTTGCCGGGGCCTCAGCCGTCACCTGGGCCAGAGCGCGCTGCCACGCAGGCACGTGGGCGTGCAGGTTCACCGTCCGCATGTGCCACAGCAGTGCAGCGCCGTGCTTGCAGTTGCCGCCGATCGGGCAGGAGCATGAGGTGCTGATCTCACCATTGCCGGCCTGATAGCGGGCCACCGTCTGGTAGGGCCGGGCACCGCTGCCCCGCACCTGTGCCTGGATCAGGCTGCCGCCCGTGCCGGAGCCCATCGCGATATGGCCGACCCGTCCCTGCCGGACGTACTCCTGGCCACGGGCGAGGGTCACCTCGCCGAACAGCTCGACCAGCCGGCGTTCGCTGAGGTGGTCGACCCACTCCGGATACGTTGCACCACTCATCAAGCGCGACCGGCCCCCACTGGCAGGACAACCCGTCGGGTGAACACCCAGAACAGGGCTGCAACCACAGCGATGGAGCCGGCGCCGATCAGTCCGGCGGGAGCAGCGACCAGTGGGTTCGTATCAACGAGAAGGACGAGGAAGACCCCGGCGAACCCGTTGACCGCCCCGTGCAGCACGGCTGGGGCCAGCAGGGACCCGGTCACCTCACGGGCGCGCCAGAGCAGGAAGGAGTACGGAATGCACAGGGCAATCATGAAGGCCGTCCCGATGCGTCCGTAGGAGCCGTAATTGAACCCGAGGAGGATCAGCGGCGCGTGCCACAGGCCCCACAGGGTTCCGGTGATGATGTTCGTCCAGAACGCACCGAGGGGACGCAGCTCGTCGGCGAGCCACCCCCGCCAGCCGTACTCCTCGCCGAAGGCGAACAGCCCGTTGATGGTGAAGGCCGCCAGCAGGGCACCGCCAAGGGCGAGGGCGACCAATCCCCAGAACGGCGGGATGGCAGCGCTGAGGGTCGCGACCTGTGCCGCGTCCTGCGCGGGCACGAGCGTGAGGGCGTTGGCCACGAGGTCGGCCTGCCCGAACAGGACGCTCCCCGGTCCGGAGATCCCGAGGACATTCCCGGCCAGCCACGTCGCGCCGATCATGGTCGCCATGATCGCCGGCACCACGGTGACGGCCACAAGAAGCATGATGGGCAGCGTGCGCCAGAAGCCGACGAAAGCCGTCCGGATCAGCGCGGGACGATGGTCGAGGCGCTCGACGATCAGCGCGGCAACAAGCGGAGCCGGCATGTAGAGCAGAGCGAGCACCGTTGTCAGGACGGTCGGCCCGGCCGCACCGGAGAGGTCTCGCTGCCCCGTCAGGAACAGCGCGGAAGCCACCAGGCAGGACCAGCCCAGCGCGATTCCGTAGAACAGAGCCACCCGTCCCCACCGAACTCTTGCCGTGGGCAGCTGCGTCTGGGTCACAACCCTTACCGTAGTCGTCGCCACACTCCACCGCGCACCGGCAGTCCTGCCGTGGCCCCGGCGTCAGACCCAGGCGCCGTGGTGCATCACCCTCATCACGCCCAGGTCGTCATCGAGCACGACGAGGTCTGCAGCCGTGCCGGCGGCGAGGCGTCCGACCTGGTTCAGTCCCAGGTAGTCGGCAGGGAGGGCGGTCGCAGCGCGGACGGCCTGCGCCAGCGGAACGCCGGCAGCGACGCAGTTCCGGACGGCCCGGTCGAGGGTGAGAGTCGACCCGGCGATGGTCTCTGTGCCGGCGATACGGGCGACGCCGCCGCGGACCTCGACCGGCAACTCGCCGAGCACGTAGTCGCCGTCCTCGGAGCCGGCAGCGGCCATGGCGTCGGTGACCAGCACCACGCGCTGCGGCTCGGTTGCCATCACGAAGGCGACCAGCTCGGGTCGGACGTGGACGCCATCCATGATGAGTTCGAGGTACACCCGCGGGTCCTCCCACAGGGCGAGGACCGGTCCCGGGTCGCGGTGGCGCAGCGGGGCCATCGCGTTGAACAGGTGGGTCGCGCCACGGGCGCCGGCCTCGATGGCCGCACGCGAGGTGTCGTAGTCGGCGTCGGTGTGGCCGATCGCAGCCACCACACCGCGGGACGCCAGCAGCCGGACAGACTCCAGCGCCCCGGCACGCTCGGGAGCGAGGGTGACCATGCGTACTGTGCCGCGGGCGGCGTCGAGGAGTTCCGCGACAGCGTCCGGCTGGGGGTCGGAGAGCAGGAGGGGTGGGTGGGCACCCTTGTACTTCAGCGCCAGCCAGGGCCCCTCGAGGTGGACCCCGGCCAGTTCTCCGCGCTCGACCAGGCCGGCGAGGGTCGCCAGCTGGCGTTTCAGGGCCGGGACGGTGCCGGTCACCAACGAAGCCACCATGGTGGTGACGCCGTGGCGCCGGTGGGCTGCCAGCACCGTGCGGGCCTCTTCGGCGTCCTCGGTGACAAAGGACGCGCCCCCGCCGCCATGGCTGTGCACATCGACGTAGCCGGGTGCCACGATCCCGTCCAACCGTTCGTCGGCCGGACGCGGCGCCGGGCCCGGAGCTGCGGCGACGAACGTGCCGCCGTCGATCTCCAGGTGTCCGGCGACCGGTGCGTCCGCATCGGGGAAGAGGATCCGCTCGGCGCTGATCAGCATGGTCAGACGTCCAGTCGCTGCCAGTCGGGCAGGTTGGCGTAGGTAGCCCGGTAGTAGTCGATGAGCGTCAGCTCTGCCGCGGCTTCGGAATCGACGACGATCGTCGCGTGCTGGTGCAACTGCAGCACCGAGCCCGGGTACATGGCCGTGATCGGTCCCTCGATGACCTGGGCGATGGCATGGGCCTTGTTGGTGCCGGTGGCAACGAGGATCACGTGCCGGGCGTCCATGATCGTGCCGAGCCCCTGCGTCAGGCAGTGGCGCGGCACCTCGTCGATCGAGTCGAAGAACCGCGCGTTGTCCTCCAGTGTCTTCGCGGCAAGCGTCTTGATCCTGGTGCGGGACGACAGGGAGGACGTCGGCTCGTTGAAGCCGATGTGGCCGTTGGTGCCGACACCGAGGAACTGGATGTCGACGCCACCGACGGCCTTGATGGCGTCCTCGTACGCCTGGCAGGCGGCCTGCAGGTCGTCGGCGAACCCATCGGGCACGTGGACGCGGGCAGGGTCGAGCCCCATCGGTTCGGTGACGGTCTTGCGGATGATCTCGTGGTAACTCTCCGGGTGGCCCTCGGGGATGCCGACGTACTCGTCAAGGGCGAACGCGGACGCTCCGGAGAGGTCGAGATCGCCGGAGGCGACGAGCCGGGCGAGCTCTGCGAAGGTCTGCACCGGCGAGGAACCGGTGGCCACGCCGAGCACGACCTTTGGCCCGATCGGGGCGGCGATACGGGCGGCCTTCCTGGCGGCGACCTCACCGACGCGCTGGGCGTTGGGACAGATGATTACTTCCATTGCACTTCTCTCTTGCTGTGGTTCCGACTTGTCAGAATCAGGGAGGGCTATAGCCTCCCCTGATTCTGACAAGTCGGTGGTTGTGGGTGGGTCAGGCGACGGTCGGGTCCAGGGAGAGCGAGCTCTCCTCGCCCTCTTCCTCGCGGCCAGGGGTCCGCAGGTTCCACTTGCGGATCACGAACCGGAACAGGAAGTAGTACACGACGGCGAACGCCAGCCCGAGCGGGATGATGATCCACGGGTTGGTGCCGATGTTCCAGTTCAGGGCGAAGTCGAACAGGCCGGCGGAGAACCCGAAGCCCATGTGGACGCCGAGGGCGTTGGTGATCGCCAGCGACAGCCCGGTGAGGACGGCGTGGGCGAGGTACAGCGGCCAGGCGACGAACATGAAGGCGAACTCGATCGGCTCGGTAATGCCGGTGAGGAACGCGGTCAGCGCGACGGAGAACATGATGCCGCCGACGGCCTTGCGGTTCTTCGGCTTGGCCTCCTGCCAGATGGCGAGGCAGGCCGCCGGAAGGGCGAACATCATGATCGGGAAGAAGCCGCTCATGAAGGTCCCCGCGGTCGGGTCGCCGGCGAGGAAGCGGGCGATGTCGCCGTGGACGACGGAGCCGTCGGCCTTGGTGAACTCGCCGAGGATGAACCACGGCGGGTTGTTGAGGATGTGATGCAGGCCGAGCGGGATCAGCAGCCGGTTCAGGGTGCCGTAGACGAAACCGCCGATGATGGCGTTCTGTGCAACCCAGTTGCCGACCGCAGTGAGGCCGCCGTTGAAGGCCGGGTAGATGAACGAGAGCAGGACGGCGAGCACGATGCCCGCGAGGGCGGTGACCATCGGCACGAACCGACGCCCGCCGAAGAAGGCGAGGTAAGGCGGCAGGGAAATGCGGTAGTAACGCTGCCACAGCCAGCCGGCCACGAGGCCCATGAGGATGCCCCCGAGGACGCCGTAGTTGACGAGGCTCTGGACGCCCTTGTCGTTGACCGGTAGCCCGATCAGCGGCGACATGGCGTCGCCGACGCCCTTGAACACCAGGTAGCCGACAACGGCAGCGAGTGCTGTCGAGCCGTCGGCCTTCTTTGCGATGCCAATGGCGACACCGACGGCGAAGAGCAGGGCAAGGTTGGCGAACAGGGCGTTGCCTGCTGCACCGATCACGGCGGCAACAGGGCCCCAACCGAGGCCGTCCTTGCCGAGCAGGTCGTCCTGGCCGAGGCGCAGGAGCAGTGCCGCCGCGGGCAGGGACGCGATCGGCAGCATGAGGCTCCGGCCGAATTTCTGGAGCGGGGCCAGGTTGAAGCGGCCGACGGCCGCCATTTCGTTGCTGGTCACAACGTGCTTCCTTCCGGGGTAGATGTGGCCGCGGACAAGTCGTCCCGGCTCAGTTCCATGTGCACCATGTACCGGTCCCCGCGGTAGCGGGAGACCACGTGCTCGATGCGCTGGCCGCCGGCGATGGATCGCCGCCGGAAGACCAGCAGCGGGGTGGCCAGCGGCGCAGCCAGCGCCGCAGCCATTCCCGCATCTGCCGACTCGCCCCACAGGGTCTGTTCAGCCTGTTCCACCCACAGCCCGTACCTGGTGCCGAGGATCTCGTACAGCGAGCCCCCGGCGAGGTCCTGCTTGTCCAGCTCCGGTAGCAGGTGGGCCGGATACCAACCGTCCTCGTGGGCGATCGGTGTGTTGTCGGCCAGGCGGATCCTCACGATCCGCCAGGCCTTCTGGCTCGGTGCGAGACCGAGCCATTCGGTGACATCGGCCGGTGGCACGGCCCGCGTCACCAAGATCAATCGGGTCGAGGGCTGCAGCCCCCGACGGCGCATGTCCTGGCTGAAGGACGCCAGGTGCAGGCGTGTCTCGAGCCGCGGACGGACGGCGAACGTACCGATCCCGTGGGTGCGCTGCAACAGGCCGTCGGCGACGAGGCCGTCGATGGCCTTGCGGACGGTGGCCCGCGAGACGCCGTAGGTGACCATCAGGTCGCGTTCCGACGGGATCGCCTGGCCGGGCACGACCAATCCGATCAGCAGCTCACGCAGCTGCTGGTGCTTGGGTCGGGGCCCGCCGGTGATCCGGTCGGAGACCTGTTCGGCCACTGCCGCTCCTCCACATTCCGAGTGGTTCGTACTGGTGCGTACTGGTCCGTACCAGTTGGCCAAGATCATGCTATTGTTCTGGCACGTTGTCAAGGAGGGCCACCACGGCCCAGCAGAGGAGAGTCCGATGAGCAGTAAAGCTGAGCAGATCCTGGCCGGCCTTGGTGGCGCGGGGAACATCGTCGAGATCGAGCCCTGCATCACGCGGCTCCGCACAGAGGTGAAGGATCCCTCGCTCGTCGACCAGGCCGCACTGAAGGCAGCGGGCGCGCATGGCGTGATCGCTTCCGGCTCGGTCGTGCAGGTGGTCGTCGGCCCCGAGGCCGACAACCTGGCTGAAGACATCGAAGACCTGATGTGATGCAGGTCCTCGCCCCCTGCCCGGGCCGCGTCTTCGCGATCACGGAGGTCAGCGACCCCGTCTTCGCCGGTGAGATGGTCGGTCCCGGCATCGCCATCGAGCCTGCCCCGGGCCGCACCACCGTCGTCGCACCCGTTCCCGGCACCATTGTGAAGCTCCACCCGCACGCCTTCGCAATGGCCACGGCCGACGGCCTTGGCATTCTCGTGCACCTGGGCATCAACACTGTCCGGCTGGACGGGGCCGGCTTCGAACTGGTCGCGACCGAGGGTTCCACCGTGTCCGCTGGTGACCCGATGGTGACCTGGGACCCGTCCGGCATCAGTGGGGCCGACATCACGACCACCGTGATGGTCGTCGTGCTGGATCGCCCCGCAGGGACGGTGAACAGCCCCGTGCTCGGTATGGACGTCTCCGCAGGGGAACCGCTGTTCAGTGTCGATGACTGAACGCACCGCTGCGCTCCTGCTCGACCTGGACGGCACCCTCGTCGATTCCGAGGGCTTCCACCGCCAGGTGTTCCGCAACTGGTTCGCGTCCCGCGGCTGGCCGGTGACCGACGAGGTGCTGGCCGGCTTCACCGGACGACGGGCCGACGACGTGCTGGCGCACTCTCCCGGACCGTGGTCAGGCGAGGACGTGCCGGCCATGCTGACGGAGTTGCTCGAAGCCATGGCCACGCTCCCCCGCCCCGGCCTTGCTGCGGGCGCGGCCGACCTGCTCGCCGGGACCCGCGTCCCGCTCGCCCTCGTCACGTCCGCCAACACCGGGTGGGCCCGCACCTGCCTTGGCGACCTGCTGGACGTCTTCGCCGTGGTGGTCACCCGCGATGACGTGACCAACGGCAAGCCGCACCCCGAGCCCTACCTGGTGGCGTGCCGGCAGCTCGGCGTCCCTGCCCCGGGCTGCGTCGCCGTCGAGGACGCGCCCGCGGGCGTGGCGTCGGCCAGGGCCGCCGGCGTGGGACGCGTCGTCGCCGTCGCCGGAACCTTCACCCGCGTGCAACTCGCAGAGGCACACGTGGTCGTCGACAGCCTCGACGCCGTCCCAGCCCTGCTCTGACGCCCGTCCAGCGCCCTACCGCCCCACCGCCCCACGCCCGCAGAAGCCGCCACTTCTCGCAGATGCCGCCGTTGCAACGGCGGCGTCTGCGCCAAGCGGCGGCTTTTGTGGGAGGTCGGGGCGGTCAGCGGGTCGGGCGCGGGATCTTCTGGCGGTCGGCGGCGGCCTTCTTCGACTCGGCGAGCTCGCGCTTGGCAGCCTCCTGCTCCGCACGGAGGTCTTCGGCGTTGAAGCCGCCACGCAGCGCCGCGAAGACGATGAGGGCGATCGCCAGCGACCAGTAGGGCGCAGCTCCCAGGATCAGCGGGGCTGTGATCAGGGCCACCATGTCGATGCCGCGGAACAGGTTGAACAGCAGCGTCGGTGGCATGGCGCCGGACTCGGTGGCCATCATCGGCGTCTGGAAGTTCACCTTCTTCGCCGTCACCCAGCGGACGGCGCCCATCAGGCCGGCGATCCCTGTGATCAGGGCTGCGGACAGCCCCTCCAGCGCGCCGCGGTCGGCACCGCTGCGGGCGATCCCGATGAACGCCGGCGTGGCCGCCAACCCCCACAGCAGGGCGAGGGCTGCCGGTACCGCCATCGCGGCGGTGCGCAGCTGCGCGGTCTTGAACGGGAACGACCGGGCGAGGCCACCGGTGCGCGTGAGCACGCGCAGGCTGCCGAGGAAGGGCACGAGGCCGAAGACGAGGGCCAGGCCGCTGATCACCGGGTTCAGCTGCACCATGCGCAGCGCGTCGGCCGCGTAGGGCACGAACAGGCTGGCTGCGAGGCCGAGGAAGGCCGACGGGCTGCGCCGCAGGCGCTCCACGTCCCGCCAGACCAGGGCCATCAGGCCGAGTCCGCGGCCGCGGGTGGGCTTCACGTGGCCCTTGGCGATCATGCGCCGCTCCACGAGGATGTCGCGGATCAGGCCGAAGTCGAGGGCGAACATGGCGCCCTGCATGCCGCTGACCAGGGATCCGCCCGACATCAGGCGGGCGCGCCGGATCGATTCCAGCCGGGACAGTGCCAGACGCAGCAGCCACAGCAGGGCGGCGAGCGCCAGCACGGCAACTCCGGCAAGGGCCCAGGTCGCGTTGCCGGCGACGGCAACGATGGAGACCGGCAGCCAGCCGGCGGCGACGCCGATCACGATGAGCAGCAGGAACAGTGCTGCCGAAGCGAAGATGACCTGCAGGGTCTTGAGGATGCGGGTCCGTTCGAGCGGCTGCTCGCTGGCCGCGAAGGTGACCAGCGCTGCGCTGCCGAGCCCGGCGGCCGCGCTCCACGCAACCACCTGCAGCCAGCTCCGGCCGGAAAGGGCTCCGACGAGGGCAGTGACCACCACGGCCACGCCGAAGGAGCCCGCCAGCGGGATGACCAGGCGTCCGCGCAGCAGGCGACGGCGGCTGATCGGGGCGTCCATCAACCAGGAGCCCTCCGCGGCAGAGGCGAGCACCGGCCCGAAGAGCGCGGCCATGCCGAGTGCGAGCGCCCAGCAGGCAAGCACCGTCGCGGAGGGCAGCAGCAGCCGTCCGGAGGCGCACGCCTCGGTGTTGCAGCCGGTCATGCCCGCCTGCGCACGCAGGACGACGGACGTGACCATCGCGCCGAGTACCACCACGCTGAACAGCATCACGTAGCTGTCGGCGAGCAGCTGGCCGATGGTGCGGGTGGCGCGACCGTGACGCCACAGCTTCATCTCGTCGTGCAGCTCGCGCTCGTCGACCTCGAGTGGCTCCACGTCGGGCAGGAAGTAGAAGGTGCGCTCGACGGCCGGCTGCACCGCCTCGGGCGAGGTCTCCGCCTCGACGTCTGCCGTCGGCGTTGCCCGGATCAGCTTGCGCGACTTCTTACTCATCGACCAGGACCTCTGCCCGGTCACCCAGCCGCACGATGCGCGTTGCCACCCGGTCGACGAGGGTCGGGTCGTGGCTGGCCATCACGATGGCGAGGCCGCGCTGGCGCTCGGCAACGAGCCGGTCAGCCAGCCACTCGACGCCTTCGGTGTCGAGGCGCTGTTCGGGCTCGTCGAGGATCAGCAGCTTCCGTGGCCGGATGAACGCGGTTGCCAGGGCGAGGCGGCGGCGCTGGCCGGACGAGAGGGTGCCGGGGAGCTGGCCCGACTGGGGCACCAGCTGCACCTCGTGCAGGATCTCGTCGACCGCGTCGTCGGCGTCCGCGATGCCGTGAGCCCGGGCGAGCAGGTCGAGGTGCTCCACGACGCTGAGGTCGGGGAAGAAGTCGAGGTCGTCGATGACGGTGGCCACGTCGCGGCGGATCTGCGGGTTGGTCTCGCTGACCGGGGTGCCGTTGACCTCGACGGTGCCCTCGTCGGGACGCTCCGAGCCGACCAGGCAGCGCAGCACGGTGGACTTGCCCGCTCCGTTGCGTCCGGTCAGTGCCACTGCCTCGCCCGGCGCCACCTCCAGGTTGAAGCCGGAGACGATAACGACGGGCCCGAAGGCCTTCATGAGGTTGGTGACCTTGAGCACCGGGGTCTTTCGCGCCATGGGCTCGATTCTCCCCCATCGGCGAAGCTCCGCGCGCCATGCACCCCTCGCCGCCAGCCATGGACGTTCCCGGGGACGCCGGTTTGGTGGGTTGTGTCCGTGGGTCGTGGCAGGCTAGGGCCGTGCGCGCAGCGAGTGAGGCCCGGGCAACCCTGGCACGAAGAAGAGCCGAGGTGGCCGACATGTTCGACCGCGTCGCTCCCCGGTACGACCTGGTCAACGACCTGCTGTCCCTGGGTCAGGACCGGCACTGGCGCGCCGAAACCGTCGCCGCCGTCGCTCCGCGTCCCGGGCAGCGGATCCTCGACCTCGCTGCCGGTACCGGCACCTCCAGCCGACCGTTCGCCGATGCGGGCGCCCTCGTCGTCCCGGCCGACCTCTCCGAGGGCATGCTGACCGTCGGCAAGCAGCGTCAGCCCGACCTCGCGTTCGTCAACGCCGATGCCCTCGCCCTGCCGTTCGCCGATGGTGTCTTCGACGCGGTCACGATCAGCTTCGGCCTGCGCAACGTCGAGGACGTGGCCACAGCCCTCGCCGAACTGCGTCGGGTGACCCGGCCCGGTGGCCGCATCGTGATCTGCGAGTTCTCCACCCCCACCTGGAAGCCGTTCCGCGACACCTA
>JBBRIY010000067.1:0-10195 GCA_038220215.1 Propionibacteriales bacterium | reverse complement strand
TCAGTCAGTCCCGCAGCGCCCCACCGTCGGGTGAGATAACCGATGATCGCCGTCCGCAGCGCCGGTGTACCCCAGGTCGTGGGGTACCCGGGCGCGTCCGCAGCAGCGGACAGCGCCACGCGGGCGATCTCGGGTGTCGGGTCGACAGGGGTTCCGACGGACAGGTCGACGATGCCATCAGCGTGTGCGGAAGCGCGTTGTCGTGCCGCGTCCAGAGAATCCCATGGGAAGTCGGGCAGGAGCCCGGCCAGCCCCCGACTCACTCGCCCTGCGGCGGGAGGGCCAGGACCAGCGGATGGTCGGCGTCCACACGGCCCATCTTGGCCGCACCGCCCGGCGAACCGATCTCGTCGAAGAAGTGCACGTTCGCGTCGTAGTACTCGGCCTGGTCCGCGGGGACGTCGTCCTCGTAGTAGATCGCCTCGACGGGGCACACGGGCTCGCAGGCTCCACAGTCGACGCACTCGTCGGGGTGGATGTAGAGCATGCGGTTTCCCTCATAGATGCAGTCGACAGGACACTCCTCGACGCACGCGAGGTCCTTGACATCGACACACGGCAGAGTGATGACATAAGTCATGGACCGGCTCCTCATTCGGCGATACTTCGCAAACTCAGGAGCACTCTACAACTCACAAGGGAGGATGCGAGACGTGGCCCGCCAGCTTCCACAACCCGGCCGTCGAGTGAGCCTGCGTCGTGTCCGGGACGACGGCGAGATCGGCGACATCATCGGCTTCGTCCGGGAAGCCTCGGACGGCGGCCTCACGATCAGGGATCGCCATGGGACGGTGCTCGCCCTCGCCTGGGACCAGGTGCTCGCGTGGCGGCGGGTCGGTGTCGCCCGGGGTCGCGACCCCCAGCGAACACCCCTCGAGGAATTGGACGCCCTCGCGGCGGCGGCGGGCGTGTCGGGACGGGTCTTCGTCGCCCGGCTCAGCGACCTGCTGGACGCGGCGGAGCCACCGGCGGAGCCACCGGCGGATGCCGAGCCCGGCAGCTTGCCACCCCAACCGGCCGTGATCGATGGCGAATGGGTGACCACCGGAACGACGCAGCACCTGCTGGCCGTGGCCTGGTGGGCGTCCCACCATGACGCCCGCAGCATCCAGGTGCGAGTCACTGACGCCGCAGAGGCCGCGGGGCTGCCGGCTGCCGGCTTCACCGAGCGAACCACCTAGCGACCGGCAGCTCCACACGGCTCAAGGCCTCGGGTCAATCGGCAGGCTTCTTGCCGCAGACCACCGGGGTGAGGGAGTTGTAGCGCCACGTGAAGAGCTCCTTCTTCAGCAGCTTCTTGCCCTCGTAGAAGAGCCGGTGGTGACGCACGTCGAAACCGCTCATGGCGCTCTGCGCAATGCAGCCCGCACTCTCGTCGTAGATCGTCTTGCCCGGCGACCGGTAGTTCGAGCGGATCGGCGTGGACGCCTTGATGGTGTACCGCTTCGTCGACCAGACCTTCACCGTGACGGAGCCGCTCCTGCCGGTGCGCCCGGTGATCGAGGCCTGCATCACCACCCCGTAGGGGGAGTCGTTGCGGAACTGCATGTCGACGCTGTCCCAGTCGAGGGTGGCCTCGCGCCCTACCGGGTAGCGGTTGAAGTACAGCGAATGCGGCTTGTGGTAGATGTCCTTCAGACCGGCGAAGTAGATCGCATTGAAGGTTGTGGTGGTCGCCTGGGAGATGCCGCCACCCTGGCGCTGGACGATCCGTCCGCCGTCGATCGCACCACCTGCCATCCAGCCCGCAGCGACGGTGCGCTTGCCGAGGGTCTTGTTCATGCTGAACGACTCGCCCGGCTTCAGGAAGGTGCCGTTGATCAGGCGGGCGGCCTTGCCGATGTTGTTGTAGCGGTAGGCCGTGCCGGGGAAGTAGGTGGTGAACGAGCCCACCACCTCCTTGACGCCGAGCTTCTTCGCTTCTGCCGAGGTGAAGGTCGCCGACCGCGGACTTACCGCGACCGTCGCCGACCGGGCAGTCGCCTGGGAGAGAGCCGGCACCAGGGCGGCGCCGAGCGCCTCGGGATCGACGCCGACCCCGTCAACGGATTCAACAATCTTCGGCTTGCCCTTGCTCATGGTGATGGTGGCGTCACGCGGCTGCTTCAATCCCAGCTTCTTCAGCGGTGCCGCCACGCCCGCGTCCAGCTTCTCGACGTCGAACACGGGCGCCAGCGCGCCGTCCGTCGGTTCGAACCTGAGGCTTGCTGCGATCGCTGCTGCCGATACCTCGATCGTGCCCTTGCCACCCACGACGACCCGGACAGGAGCGGCGACGGCACTGGCGGCAATCCCGGCGACGGTCTGGTCTGCCTCTGCTGTGGTGATCTGAGGTGCTGCCGGGTCGACCGTAGCGGTGGCCTGGGTACCGCTGAGGAATGTTGCCCTGACCGTAGCTGCCGTCGCCATGCGGTCCACGGCCACCCCGTCTTTGCCGACGGTCCGCACCGGCTTGAGGCCCGCATACCGCACCTCTGCATCGACGGGCGCCACGTCGACCTGCTCCGCAAGCGACGCCACCACCGCGTCCAGCTTTGCCCGGTCAACCGCGAGGATGGCTGGGTGCGTCGACCCGCCGAACAGTACGGTGAGGATGGTTGCGGGGTTCCAGCTGCCACCACCGCCGGCCTGGGCGATGGATGCGGCGTAGTCCACAGCCAGGCCAGCGTCGGCCGGAGCGAAAGTCAGCGTCTGTGAACCGGCGGTGATCGCCAATTGTTGACCGGAGCGCTCTGCCAGGTCGATGCGCAGCTTCTGCTCCGCGTCGGCCGGGCTCAGCCCGCCCACCGGCACCCCTGCGACCGAGGCCTTGACGGGCAGCTTGTCGCCGGCGAGGAAGTACCCACCGACGTAGCTCGCCGCACCGATCGCGATGAGACCCACGCCGACGCCGATAGCGACGCGTGTGGAGGTGGGGAGCTTCGTGAAGTTCGGGGCCACTGGCAAGGTCCTCTCAGGATGCTGCGGCACCATGCTACGTGGGCGGGCTCGTGCTCGGCTCGGCGGAGTCGGTGAGTGCTGCGAGCGGCGCGGCCGCCAGTCCGAGCTGGGACACGACGATCCCGGTGATCATCAATGCCGCCCCGAGGTAGCCCATGAGGCCCATGCTCTCGCCGAGCAGGAGCGCCCCGCCGAGGGCACCGAACACCGATTCGGCCGCCATGATCAGCGCGGCGTGGGTGGCAAGCGCGTGTCGCTGGCCGACGACCTGCAGGGTGTAGGCGATCCCGACGGAGACCAGCCCGCCGTAGAGGAGCGGGACCACCGCCTGCGAGAGGCCGGCGAACGGGGCCGGCTCGAAGGCCAGGGCAACCAGGCTGCTCAGGACCGCGCAGGTGAGGAATTGGACGGCGGCGAACCGCAGGGCGGAGAGCCGGGTGCTGAAGTGCTCGATCGCGAGGATCTGCACCGCCCAGAAGGCCGTGGAGATGATGAGCAGCACCTCTCCCCCACCGAGGGTGAAGTCGTCGGTGACGCTGATCAGGTAGAGCCCGATCAACGAGGACACCACGCCGAGGATGGTCGCAACGCTGCTGCGGTGGCCGCGGAAGGCTGCGATCACCGGAACGAAAACCATGTACAGGCCGGTGATGAAGGCTGCGTTGCCTGCCGGGGTGTCGCTCATCGCCACTTGCTGCAGGTTGACCGCGATCGTGAGCAGGATCCCGGTGACGATGCCCGGCACGATGGCGGCCCTCGTGGCGGCCCGCCGTGCGGCCGCTGGCACCCTGCGGACGCGGTCACGAACGACGATCAGGGGCAGCAGCACCAGGCAGCCAAGCCCGAACCGGACTCCGGTGAAGCTGAACGGCCCGACGTGCTCGGCCCCCACGCGCTGCGCGACGAACGCCAGCCCCCACAAGGCGCTGGCCAGCAGCAACGCGCCGTTCGCGCGGAGCCGCTGGCCAGCGGTGGACGTGATCAGGGTCAGCCGATCCGCGTCGAAGCCGTACGACGCAGAGCCACGCGGGCGTGCTCGGCCACGTTTGCGGCGGTGAACCCGAACTTCTCGAACAACACGCTGCCGGAGGCGGACTCGCCGAAGTGGTCGAGGGCAACGATCTCGCCGGTGTCGCCGACGTACTCGCGCCAGCCCATCGACACGCCGGCCTCGACGGACACCTTCGCGACTCCCGCCGGCAGCACGGCCGAGCGGTAGGACGCGTCCTGGTCGTTGAACCACTCCTGGCACGGCATCGACACGACACGGGTGCCAACACCCTCGGCCTGCAGGACATCGCGGGCAGCGAGGGCCACCTCGACCTCCGAGCCGGTGGCGATGAGAACGACCTTGAGCTCGCCGTCCGCGTCCACCAGCGTGTAGCCGCCCTTGGCGAGCTCGGACGCCGGCGCGACGCCGGGCTGCGTGCGGTCGACGATCAGCAGGTCCTGCCGGGACAAGATGATGGCCGACGGACGGTCGGTGTGGGCCAGCGCCTGCGCCCACGCCTGGGAGGTCTCGTTGGCATCCGCCGGGCGGATCACGTCGAGGCCGGGAATGGCCCGCAGCGAGGCAAGGTGCTCGACCGGCTGGTGCGTCGGGCCGTCCTCGCCGACACCGATGGAGTCGTGCGTCCAGACGAAGACCGTCGGCGCCTTCTGGATGGCTGCGAGGCGAACCGCGCCCCGCATGTAGTCGGCGAAGACCAGGAACGTGCCGCCGTAGGCCCGGGTCAGCCCGGACATGTTGATGGCATTGAGGATGTTCCCCATCGCATGTTCGCGGATGCCGAAGTGCAGGGTTCGTCCGGTGTAGTCCCCGGAGAACTCGGGGCTCGACTGCTCGGGCGGGAGGAACGACTTCACGCCCTTCATGGTGGTGTTGTTCGAGCCGGCGAGGTCGGCCGAGCCGCCCCACAATTCCGGCATCACGTCGGCGAGCGCGGAGAGCACCTCGCCGGACGCCGCGCGGGTGGCCTTCTTGCCTGCCGGGAACACCGGCAGCGCATCGGCGAGGCCCTCGGGCAGCTTCTCGGCAAGCACCCGGTCGAACAGCGCGGCCTGGTCGGGGTTCGCTGCGCGCCAGGCGTCGAACTTCGGCTCCCAGTCAGCGCGGGCAGCTGCGGCGCGCTCGGCAGCGTTGCCGCGGGTGTGCGCCAGGACCTCAGGCTCGACCTGGAACGACTGCTCGGGGTCGAACCCGAGTGCGGTCTTCAAGGCGGCGATCTCCTCGCCGCCCAGCTTGGAGCCGTGGACGGAATGGTTGCCGGCCTTGGTAGGCAGCGGCCAGCCGATGACCGTGGTCAGCTTGATGAACGACGGCTTGTCGGTGACGGCCTTGGCGGTCTCGATCGCCTCGAACAGCAGCGGCAGGTTCTCGACGTAGCCGGTGCCGCCATTTGTCCAGTCGACGTTCTGCACGTGCCAGCCGTAGGCGGCGTAGCGGGCAGCGACGTCCTCCGTGAACGCGATCTGGGTCTCGCCCTCGATCGAGATCCGGTTGTCGTCGTAGATCAGCACGAGGTTGCCGAGCTTCTGGGCGCCGGCGAGGGAGGACGCCTCGGAGGCGACACCCTCCTGCATGCACCCGTCGCCGGCGATCGCGTAGATCGTCCGGTCGAAGATCGACGGCTCATCCAGCGGGGTGTTCGGGTCCAGCATCGCCCGCTCACGCCGGGCAGCCATCGCGAAGCCGACAGCGTCGGCGACACCCGCGCCCAGCGGGCCGGTGGTGGCCTCGACGCCGACGGTGTGGTGGAACTCGGGGTGCCCCGGCGTCTTGGAGCCGAAGGTGCGCAGCGAGGCGAGGTCGGAGACCTCGAGCCCGTAACCGGCGAGGAACAACTGGCAGTACTGGGTCAGCGAGGAATGGCCGGCGGACAACACGAACCGGTCCCGACCCACCCAGCGGGAGTCAGCCGGGTCGCCGGTCATGACCTTCTGGTACAGCAGGTACGCAGCGGGGGCAAGGGAGATCGCGGTGCCCGGGTGGCCGTTACCGACCTTCTCCACCGCGTCCGCAGCCAGGATGCGCGCAGTATCCACCGCCCGCTGATCCAGTTCCGTCCAGGTGAAATCGGTCATCTTCAGCCTTCCTCAAAGTGTGTCTGAAACGTTACAAACGAACCCTACCGGCTCACTGTATCCGCGGGACAGTTTTTCATACTCCACGACAAAGGCCACGCGCGTGCCACCAGTTGCAATGTCGGTGCTTCGTCATGGATCTCTACCCGTGACATACCCTCAGGGGTACCATGTACGTAATCCTGCGGACTGGAGTTCAACGATGAAACGGCTCGTTATCCTCGGCGGAGGCACCGCCGGAACCATGGTCGCCAACAAGTTGCGCGCATCCCTTGGCACACACGAGCTGCACATCACCGTCGTGGACCGCGACGACGCCCACCACTACCAGCCGGGCTATCTGTTCATGCCGTTCGGCATCTACAACACCTCCGACATCGTGCGCTCCCGCCACCGCTTCATCGACGACGGTGTCGAGCTCGTGCTCACAGAGATCGACCGGGTCGACCCGGCGTCACGCACCGTCCACCTCGCCGATGGACGCATGCTCGCCTACGACCTGCTGGTGATCGCCACCGGTGTCTCGCCCCGGCCGGACGCCACGCCTGGCATGAAGGGCAAGCTCTGGGGCCATAAGGTCCACGAGTTCTACAGCCTGCCCGGCGCGCAGGCCCTGACCGAGGCGATGCGCCGCTTCCGGGGCGGACGGCTGGTCGTGCACATCACGGAGATGCCGATCAAGTGCCCGGTTGCACCGATGGAGTTCACGTTCCTCGCCGACGACTGGCTGCGCAAACACCGCATCCGGGCGCGTACGGAGGTCACCTACGTGACGCCGCTGGACGGCGCCTTCACCAAGCCGGTCGCCTCCCGCGAGCTGGCCACGGCCCTGGTCGACCGCGAGATCGCCCTGGAGACAGATTTCGCCGTCGAGCAGATCGACAACGAGGCCTCAGAGCTGGTGTCCTTCGACGGCCGGCGCATCGGCTTCGACCTGCTGGTCACCGTGCCACTGAACATGGGCGCCGACTACATCGCCCGTAGCGGGCTTGGCGATGAGCTGAACCTCGTGCCCTGCGACCAGCACACGATGCGCAGCCTCGCCCACCCTGAGATCCACGTGCTCGGCGACGCAGGCACGCTCCAGACGTCGAAGGCCGGATCCGTTGCGCACTTCGCCGTGGACGTCTTCGTGCACAACTTCCTTGACGAGTTCAACGGCCGGCCCGCCACACATGGTTTCGACGGCCACGCCAACTGCTTCATCGAATCCGGCAATGGCAAAGGCATGCTTCTGGACTTCAACTACACAACCGAGCCGTTCACCGGAACGTTCCCCATACCCGTTGTGGGGCCCTTCCAGCTGCTGAAGGAAACGCGGCTCAACCACATCGGCAAGCTGGCGTTCCGCTGGATCTACTGGAACCTGCTGCTGCCCGGACGGCCGATCCCCATGATCCCGACAATGATGAGCCTCGCCGGCAAGCGGGTGGAGAAGGACGTCACCGCGGCGGGCACCGGCATGCCGACAGCTGTTACCCCGTCCAGCCCGCCACCGGCACCCCGCGTCACTCCGCGGCCAAAGCTCGCCACCCTGCCGCTCGCGAAGCCGCGTCCCGAGCCAACCGCGCGGCCCACGCAGGCCCCGGCCCCCACGGCCGCCGCGTACACCGACCGGCCCGGTGTCGACTCATTGGCCGACCAGGTACTGCCCGCCCCGATCATTCCCAAGTTCTGAGCCTGACAAGGAGAGACATGCCCACCACGATGATCGCCGGACGTCCGATCGACGTCAACGACGAAGGCTTCCTGAGTTCCTACGACCAGTGGGACGAGAAGCTGGGTGCCGAACTCGCAAAGCTGATCGGTATCGACCTGACCGAAGCCCACTGGGCCCCGATCAGGTTCCTGCGTGCCGATTACCCGGCACGCGGTGAGACCGCGACCCTGCGCCGTGCCAGCACGGTCGGTGGCTTCGCCATCAAGGACCTGTTCGAGTTGTTCCCCGGCAAACCCGCCAAGAAGATGGCCTACATCGCCGGGCTGCCCAAGCCCAAGGGCTGCGTCTAGGCCGAGAGGAAGACTGACATGACCGACACACTCATCGTCCCGACCTTCGACGGGCCCGCCACGGCAATCGCTGGGCGCAAGCTGGTGATCATCTGCTCCAAGGGCAACCTCGACATGGCCTACCCAGGGCTGATCCTTGGCGCGGCTGCGCTCGGCGAGGGGATCGAGACCCACCTGTTCTTCACCTTCTGGGGACTGGACATGATCATCACGTCCCGCATGGAGGACCTGAAGTTCACGATGCTCGGCAACACCGCGATGCACCTCACCCAGGCGCCCAGGATGCCGATCCCTGCGCTGATGGGCGCGATCCCCGGCATGACCGGCATGGCAACCAAGATGATGCGCAAGCAGATTGCCGATCTCGAAGTGCCCACCGTCCCGGAGATGCTGGAGCAGATCACCCAGATGGGAGGCCACCTGTGGGCCTGCCGCATGTCGTTCGACATGATGCAGCTCAACGAGGCCGACCTCTACGAGGAAGTCGAGGCCGTCATCAGCGCTTCGGACTTCATGGAGATCTCCGAGGGAGCCCAGATCATCTTCATCTAGGGCGGACGAAGACGGCCGCCGTTCGGGCCGGGACGGTGATCCAGTCGCGCCCGACCTCGGACGCACGGACGACGGGGTCTGCTCCATCGGCATGCACCGGATGCAGTCTGTAGCCGGACAGGTCGAGCGGCATGGTCTGCCGCACGAGCCACGGCGTGGAGTTGAAGACGGTCAGCACGCCGGACCACTGCTCATCGACCGGGTTCCTGCGATCGTCGAGCGACATCACGATCACGCCCGGTAACTGGTGCCAGCTGTTGGCAACCGGGAAGGTGAGCTTGGCCTGCACGAGGTCTGCGGTGCCGAGCCGGAACAGCCGCGTGGACGCCCTCAGCCGGAGCAGGTCGAGCGCCTGGGCGTGGGCTGCACGGATGTCGTCGGGCGTGGGCTTCAGGCGCGGGTCGGACAGTAGCGGGGCCAGCACATGCCACTTGCCGCCGTTGTCGCGCTCCGGCGGCAGGCCAGCGGCGAACCCGTTGTCGGTCATGGTGAAGTCGAGGTAGTTGAACCAGTCGCCGGAGTCGTAGGAGTTCCGGTCGAGGCTCTTGCTGCGGAGCATGTCGGTACCGGCATGCCACATCACGGGGCTCTGGCCGAGCGTGGCCAGGGCGAGGCAGACGGTGTTCAGCCGTACCCGCGCAGCCATCGGCGTGGCCGGGTGCAGCTTGAGCGCAAGCGCGTCGAACAGGGTCTCGTTGTCGTGGGCGTCCACGTAGGTGATGACCTCGTCCGGCGAGTCCGCGTACGCAGCCGGACGTCCGCCGAAGTCGAGGTCTGCGCCGCGGACGATCGTGTGCCGGCAGTTCGACCCGAACCGGAAGCCGCGCAGGTTCCCGGCCAGCCCGAGCTGGACCAGGTCGGTGTACCAGGCCAGCCGCTCGCCCCGTGCCCGCTCGCCGCCATTGACACCACTGCCGTTGTCCGCGGTCAGCAGCCCCGTCCCGAAGCCCTGGCCCCGCGGGTCCCCGTCCCACACCGATCCACCGCGGACGGCGTCGCGCAGCCGGTCGGAGAAGGTCGCGATCCCGGTCCCGCCGAGCTGGCCCTGGGTGGCCTGGAGGAAGCGTGCGTTGTCGGCGACCTCGCCGAAGTTCCACCCCTCGCCGTACATCGTGACCGCGTGTCCGTCCACGCCGTCGTCGGCGAGCGTGAGGGCGTCGAGGGCAGCGCGGACGGCGAGCAGGTTGGCACGGCTGTGGTGGCCCATCAGGTCGAAGCGGAACCCGTCCACCCGGTAGTTGCGGGCCCAGTGCACGCAGGCGTCGACCATCAGCTTCTGGGCCATCAGGTGTTCGGTTGCGACGTTCGAGCAGCAGGTGGACGTCTCGACGTCACCGGTCTCCGTCAGCCGGTGGTAGTAGCCGGGCACGGTGCGGTCGAGCACGGACTTGCTGTCCTGGCCGGCGCTCGCGGTGTGGTTGAACACCTGGTCGACGACCACCCGCAGTCCGATGCCGTGGAAGGCGCCGACCATCGCCCGGCACTCGGCCACCCGGCCCGCACCGTCGGCCGTTGCGAGCGTCGAGGAGTAGGAGCCCTCCGGGGTGAAGTAGTGCCAGGGGTCGTAGCCCCAGTTGAAACCGCTTCGCCCGCCGAGCGCGCGCACCTG
>JBBRIY010000066.1:0-10220 GCA_038220215.1 Propionibacteriales bacterium | reverse complement strand
TTCATCTTGGCAGACCCATCGGTCCGGCGCGGCCGGTCCAACCTCCAATAGGCTCCTGCGGGTGAGGACTCCCGCAGCGACCGTCGGCGTCATCGGTGGCGGACAGTTGGCCCGCATGATGCACGCCGCCTCCATCGGGCTCGGGCTGCGCCTTCGGCTGCTGGCTGAAGGGCCGGACGTGTCCGCCGCGCAGGTGGTCCGCGAGGTCGTCGTCGGCGACTACACCGACCCGTCGACGGTCGCCGGCTTCGCTGCAGGCTGCGACGTCGTGACCTTCGACCACGAGCACGTGCCGACGCAGATCCTGCACGACCTGGAGGACGCCGGCATCGCCGTCCGCCCCGGGCCGGAAGCGCTCGTGCACGCGCAGGACAAGGCGGTGATGCGCTCCCGACTGGGGGAGATGGGCGTCCCGTGCCCCGCCAACGAGGTGGTGGCCGACGAGGCTGCGCTGGTGGCCTTCGGCGACCGACACGGCTGGCCGATGATCGCCAAGACGTCCCGTGGCGGCTACGACGGCAAGGGCGTCTGGAAGCTGGACGGGCCCGACGACGCAGGCGTGCCGTTCGACGGGCTGCGTCCCGATGCCGTGGTGATCGCAGAGGAGTTCGTCGACTTCGCCCGCGAGTTGAGCGTGCTCGTGGCCCGGCGTCCCGGCGGGCAGGCGGTGGTCTACCCGGTGAGCGAGACCGTCCAGACCGACGGCATCTGCACCGCGACCACAACCCCCGCACCCGGCCTGCGGCCCGACCAGGTGCGTGACCTGCAGGCCATGGGGTTGCGCATCGCCCAGGAGTTGGGCGTCGTGGGCATCCTCGCTGTCGAACTGATGCAGGCCCGGGACGGCTCGGTGGTCGTCAACGAGTTGGCGATGCGGCCGCACAACACCGGTCACTGGAGCATCGACGGCGCGGTGACGAGCCAGTTCGAGAACCACCTGCGAGCCGTGGCCGACCTCCCGCTGGGCTCGACAGCGCTCACGGCGCCGGTCTCGGTGATGGTGAACGTCCTTGGTGGCACCCGTACCGACCTGCTCGCGGGCCTGGACGGTGTCTTCGCCGCAGACCGCGGCATCCGGGTGCAGCTCTATGGCAAGGATGTGATGCCCGGGCGCAAGGTCGGCCACGTCACGGCCGTGGGCGATGACGTCGCGCAGACCACCGAACGAGCCTGGCGGGCAGCCCGGTACCTGAGAGGAGACACCGATGAGTGAGCAACCGCTGGTTGGCATTGTGATGGGCTCGGATTCGGACTGGCCGGTGATGTCGGCCGCCGCCGAAGCCTGCGCCGAGTTCGGCGTCGCCTACGAGGCCGACGTGGTCTCCGCGCACCGGATGCCGGAGGACATGGTGTCCTACGGTCGCAACGCCCACCTCCGCGGACTCAGGGTGATCATCGCCGGCGCCGGAGGAGCTGCCCACCTGCCAGGCATGCTGGCGGCCCTCACACCATTGCCGGTCGTGGGCGTCCCCGTCCCCCTGAAGTACCTGGACGGCATGGACTCCCTGCTCTCGATCGTCCAGATGCCGGCCGGCGTCCCGGTGGCCACTGTCGCCATCGGCAATGCCCGCAACGCCGGGCTGCTGGCTGTGCGGATCCTCGCGGCGTCCGACCCGGACCTGACGCAGAAGATGGTCGCCTTCCAGGCGGGCCTGCGGGACAGTGCGCTGGCGAAGGGCGCGGTCGTTCGCGGCGAGCCCTGAGGCCTGCTCCGAGCGCATCGGCGGTACAGGTTCTAGGCTGCCGTCATGAGCACTGCCGACCAGCGTGAGGCGACCAACGACGAGTTGTGGGCGCAGCCACCGACCGTCCCCACCCCCGTTGCCGGTAATGGCGTGGCGCCGGTCCAGCACACCCCGATGCCCGTGCCGATGGCTCCGCCGATGCACCCGGCCCAGGACCGGACGGTCTTCGTGCTCGCCATTGTCTCGTTCGCTCTCGGCATTCCGCTGACCGCGATCGCCAGCGCTACGTCCGGGCTGGCGGGTCTCCTGGTGGTCTGGACGGGGATCGTGCTCGTCAACTTCTTTTACGCGCGCAGTCGGCACCACTGACCTCAACGCAGTGGAGAAGGCAGCGTGATGACACCTGAGCTGGTCCGCCCGGCCACCTTCGAGAACGATCCAGGCACGACCACCTTGTTATCATCCGGCGATGGGCATCAGGAACTACCTGGTCGAGGGCGGGTCCGGCAGCGGGAAGTCCTCGGTCTGCCGCGAACTGCAGAGCCGTGGTTACCATGCCGTCAATGGCGACACCGAACTCGCCTATCAGGGCGATCCGGTCACCGGCGAACCGCTGGCCGGCCATAGCCACGAGCACCATCTCTGGAACGTGGAGAAGGTGCGCGCCCTTGCGGCCGACGCGGCCGCGGGCGCGACGTTCTTCTGTGGGGGTTCCCGGAACTTCCCTGGCTTCATCGAGTTGTTCGACGCCGTGTTCGTCCTCGAACTCGACACTGACACCCTGAGCCGCAGGCTGGATGATCGCGCCGAAGACGAGTGGGGCGGGAAACCGGCCGAACGGGAACTGGTCGAGCATTTGCACCGGACGGGGGAAGGCCTGCCCCGCGGCATCGCGATTGACGCCACCGCCCCCCTCGAGCGCGTCGTTGACGAGATCCTCCGTCACTGCGTCGCCGACCCGGGTCAGAGCGCCAGGCCGTCGTAGCCGACCGAGATCACCCGGTCGGGTTCATAGAACTTCAGCGGGTACTCGTTGGACGGTAGGGCGCGGAAGTAGAACCGGAGCGCGTCATTCCCGGCCGGTTCGATCATGAGGTAGCGCTGGAGTCTCGACGCGTCGACGCGACCGCGCATCACGTCGTACACGTAGTGGAGCAACTCGGTGCCGTGATGGGGCTCGATGCCCCTCCGGAAGAGTCGCTTCTGGTACCGGTATCCCGGGTGGATGGCGATGTAGGCGAGATAGTCGTACTGGTCCTCCGGATAACTCATGACGATGGCACCACCCACGATCCCCTCCGCCGGATCGCCCTCGGCGGGGTGGGTGATCCGTCGCACGAAAGCCGTTGTCTCACGGAAGTCGGTCCACAGCTGGTGGGACGACTTGCCGATCGGAAATGCCATTCGCAGGATGTCTCTGAGGGCATGGCGGTCCGGTTTGGGAAGCTCCGCGTACCGACAGTGCTCATTCGCGTAGCCCGGCTCATTCGTGTAGCCCGCGCCGCCGCGCCCGGTGGGCGTCACGCCTCTGCTGGTCACGTGCACATCTTTGGGGCCTTGTGGTGCTCTGCGTCAACTCGCCCCGAGCCCGGGCGTGGGGTCAGGGAACGAGGGACACCGGTCCCGGCGAGGGCAGCCCGCTGCGAAGGATGCGACCCTCTCGCCTCCCAGCGGCTGGCGGCGGCATCAATCGCCGTCACTGCCGTGGCAAGGAAGTTCTCCTCGCTCACGGTGTTCACCGTGAAGAGGAGCGCCTGGCTACCGCCGGAACCGGCGGCACTGGCGTAACTGGCCCTTGAAGGTCTTCTCGTACGCCATGCGCGCTCCGATCCCGCGTGTCAGCCACAGGATGGCATCGGCGGCCGCAACGTACGCTGGCAATCCAGGGAGGCGCGATGAGCAACACCGAAACCAGGTCAGAGGTCCTCGACTGCAGCATGCCGTCCGAGCAGGACCCTGAGCACGTGCAGGTGATCGAACCCAAGGATGTGCAGCTCGGCGGCGAGGACGCGCTCAAGGTGCGCCGCACCCTGCCGTCCCTGCGCCGATCCTTCGTTGGCGCCTGGTGTTTCGTCGACCACTACGGCCCCGAACACGGCATCTGCATGGACGTGCCGCCGCACCCCCACACCGGCCTGCAGACGGTCAGCTGGTTGTTCGAGGGCGAGATCGAGCACCGCGACTCTGGTGGCGTGCACGCTATGGTCCGTCCCGGCGAGGTGAACCTGATGACCTCCGGCCACGGGATCGCCCACTCCGAAGTGTCCACTCCCGAGCGTGACCTGCTGCACGGGGTGCAGCTGTGGGTGGTGCTGCCGGATGCGGACAAGGACCTGGTGCGGGAGTTCCAGCACCACGCCCCCGAGGTGATGGACGTCGACGGCGCCCGCGCGCGCGTCCTGACCGGCGTCCTGGGTGATGCGACCTCGCCGGTGCACACCCAGACCCCGCTGCTGGGAGCGGAGATCGTCCTCGATCCCGGCGCCACCTGGGAGCTGGCGGTCGATCCGGGATTCGAGCACGGCGTCCTCGTCGATACCGGCCACGTCGACTTCGACGGCGTCCGGCTCGATCGCACGGTGCTGGGCGTCCGCGATGCCGGGCTCGACCACCTGAGGCTGACAAACCCGACCGACGCCCCCGCGCGGGTCATGCTGCTGGGCGGCGAGCCGTTCGACGAGGGCGTCGTGATGTGGTGGAACTTCATCGGCCGTAGCCACGAGGACATCGTCACGCTGCGGCAGGAATGGAACGATGCGCCAGAGGATCGGTTCGGGCAGGTGGCGGGCTACCGGGGTGCGACCCAGCGTCTCGCTGCGCCGCCGCTTCCGGCGGACCTGCGGCTCAAGCGCCGGTTCCGCCGCGGGCGCCAGTAGCCCCCTGTTCCCGCAGCGAAGCGGGGGTGACAATGAGGGATGAGCATCGAAGCCTGGTGGCCGAACCTGCAACCGTCGTCGCGTGACTGGCTGATCGACAACAACGGCGACGCGGTACCCGCCGAAGTGGTGGACGACATCGTTGCCGCCGGCGGCACGGTCGCCAAGGATGCGGCGTGGGTGGGGGAAGTGGGCCCGGAAGGTGTCTACCTCTCCGATGCCGCCGTCGACTGGGTGGAGGAAGTGGCGAACGGGGAGACCCCAGAGCCGCGGTGAGGCTGGACCGCGTCCACAGCTTTCGTTCTCGGGGCTTCGGCCCGCACGCCAATGCATCCTGCGAGCGTCCAACCCCGGATCGAGCAGGAATCGAGAAGCACTCCTGCTCCGCTGTTCGTAGCCTTGGTGCACACACCGATCGAGCACCAGGAGCAGAGATGGCCGCAACCGAGAACTTCACCGCAGACGAGCGTGCTGCGATGAAGGAGCGCGCCGCAGAGGTGCGCGCGTCGCGAAAGAAGGCGGGCAAGGACCTGGAGCCCGAGGTCCTGGCGAAGATCGCCGAGCTTCCGCAGCCCGACCGGGAAATGGCCGAGCGCCTGCACGCCCTGATCCGGAAGGCCGCTCCCGAACTCACGCCGCGCATGTGGTACGGCCAGCCGGCCTACGCCCGGGACGGGAAGGTGGTGGTGTTCTTCCAGCCGGCGACCAAGTTCCAGACCCGGTATTCCACCCTCGGCTTCAGCGAGGAGGCCCAGCTCGACGACGGCGCGATGTGGCCCACCTCCTGGGCTCTGACGAGCCTCGCGGACGCTGAGCTCGACGCCATCACCGGGCTCGTGAAGCGCGCAGCTGGCTGAACCGAGTTGGAACCGTCCCCAATCTGGTCCCGGACCAAGTTGGGGACGGTTCTTAATTCGGTCCACCTTCTCGTCGCGTGAGGGTTGGACCAGGTTTGGAACCGTCCCCAATCTGGTCCGGACCAAGTTGGGGACGGTTCTTAATTCGGTCCACCTTCTCGTCGCGTGAAGGTTGGACCGAGTTTGGAACCGTCCCCAATCTGGTCCGAGAGCCAGGGGGCCGTCTGAGTAAGGGTCAGGACAGGGCGCGCAACATGCGGGCGAGGATCTCCTTGAGTTCGGTTCGTTCCGGCTCGCCGAGGTTGGTGGTGTACTCCACGTCGGCCGGAATCCAGGACAGGCCGCCCATGGTCTCGCGGACATTGCTCCCGCCGACCGCCCATCGGGTGTGGCTCGCGTCCACAGCTTGCGCGCCCTTGCCCCAAGGGCCGAAGGACTCCAGCATCTGCTCCAGCGGCAGTTCCATCACCGCCGCGACCTCGCCTGCCCGCCTGCCCCAGGAGCGCGCCGCCTGGACGCGTTCTGCGACCTCCTCCGGCGTCAGGGCGCGCGTCTCGAACCGCACCCGGGTGTGCTCCACCTCCGTGAGTCGGTCGATCCGGAAGGTGCGCCAGTCCTCGCGGTCGACGTCCCAGCAGACCAGGTACCAGTGGCGGTCGGCGGGGGCGAGCGCGTAGGGCTCCACGCGGCGCCGGCTCTCGTCCCCGCCCGCCGTGGTGTAGCGGAATCGCACGCGTTCATGGTCACGGCAGGCCAGTGCCAGTTCACCGAGCACCTCTGGCGAGACGGCTGCACCGGTGCGGATCCCGGTCGGTTGCACGGCGTCGGCCAGCGCGTTGACCCGTCGTCGCAGGGGAGCGGGCAACACCTGCTCCAGCTTCGCGAGGGCCGTGAGGGTGGTGTCGTGGCCGTCCAGCAGTCGCTGGGCTGCCGCGATACGCAGTCCGATGGCCATCGCGACGGCCTCGTCGTCGGTCAGCAGCAGCGGTGGGACGGCAGAGCCGGCCTCCAGGCGATAGCCGCCGGCCGCGCCGGGCGTCGACTCGATCCGGTAGCCCAATTCACGCAGCCGCTCGATGTCGCGACGCACCGTCCGCTCGGTGACGCCGAGGCGTCCGGCAAGTTCCGACCCCGGCCAGTGTCGGTGGGTCTGCAGCAGGTTGAGCATCGACAATGCTCGCGACGTGGTGTCGGACATACCCGTAAGTTTGCTCCAGATTGAGGACCGATTCTGTCCGCATTGCAACTTAGGCTCCTTCTCATGAGCACATCGATCATCGAAGCCAACGGACTCACCAAACGATTCACCGTCAAGAAGAAGACGGTCGAAGCCGTCGTCGACCTGACGTTCAACGTCGAGGCCGGGGGACTTGTTGCCTTCCTCGGACCCAATGGGGCCGGTAAGTCCACGAGCCTGCGCATGCTCACCACCTTGATCCCACCGACGTCGGGCACAGCCCGGGTGGTCGGTCAGGACATCCTCCGCGAGCCGGGCCAGGTGCGGGCCCGGATCGGCTATGTCGGGCAGGGCACCAGCGGCAGTTTCGCCCAGCGCTCCCGCGACGAACTGGTCAGCCAGGGCGCCTTCTACGGCATGCCCCGGCACGCCGCGGCGAAACGGGCCGACGAGCTGATCGACTCCTTGGGCATGGGCGGTTTCGCGACCCAGACCGTCCAGCAACTCAGCGGTGGCCAGAAGCGCCGGCTCGACATAGCGCTCGGGCTGATGCACGCCCCGACCCTGCTCTTCCTCGACGAACCATCGACGGGTCTGGATCCGCAGAGCCGCGCCAACCTGTGGGATCACATCCTGCGGCTGCGGGCCGAGCACGGCACCACTGTCTTCCTCACCACCCACTACCTCGAGGAGGCCGACCGCTACGCCGAGCGGGTGATGGTGATGGACCGCGGACGGGTCATTGCGGACGACACCGCCGCTGCGCTCAAGGCCAACCTCGCCGGAGACCTGCTCACGTTCGGGTTCACCAGCCCGGCGGAGGCACAGCGGGCGGCCGGAGTCATCGCCCAGCAGACCGGACGGCCGGTGCGCCACCCCGAGCCGACGGTGGTCGAGCTCACCGCACCCGCAGGGGATGCACTCCTGCCCAGCCTCGTCCGTGCCCTCGACGCGGCAGGTATCTCCGTCGCGCGCGCCAGCGGCGTCCCGCCCACCCTCGATGACGTCTTCCTCGCCCTCACCGGACGCACCCTGCGTGAAGCCGGTGAGGGCGAACGGGCCGAAGACCCGGAGAGCCAGTCAGAAACCCAGGTACACACCCAGCTGAGCGGAGCACATTCATGAGCACCCACACCGAACTCCGGCAGGCCGTCGTCGCCGGCAACGCTGCCACCGACACCTGGCACGTCCTCACCCGCGAGCTGAAGCCGGTGCTCCGCGACCCGTTCACGCTGATCTTCAGCCTCGTCCAGCCGCTGGTCTTCCTGGGCTTGTTCGCACCGCTGCTGATCGGGCAGTCGGGCGCCTCGACGGCGGAGACCCTGCAGTGGTTCGTGCCGGGAACACTGGTGATGATCGTGCTGTTCGGCACCGGCGCGACCGGCTCCAACCTGCAGTACGAGATCATGACCGGTTCCCACGAGCGCACGCTGGTTGCCCCGCTGGCGCGGTCGTCGCTGCTGGTGGGACGGGCGCTGAAGGAGATCGCGCCGATCATCGTCCAGTCGCTGGTGATCGTGGCCATCGCGTGGCCGTTCGGGTTCGTCCCGAACCTGCCGGGAATGCTCATCGGCCTGGTGCTGCTGGCCGTCTTCGGGGTCGGGCTCGGCTCGCTGTCCTACGCTCTCGCCCTTGCGACAAAGGACCGCGAATGGCTCTTCTGGGGTGTGCAGCAGACGCTGATCTTCCCTTTGCTCATCCTCTCCGGCATGCTCCTGCCGCTGGACGCCGCCCCTGGCTGGATGCGGGCAGTCGCTGCGGTGAACCCGATCAACTGGGTGGTGCAGGCCGAGCGTGCCCTCTTCGCGGGGCAGTTCGGCAACCCGGCCGTGCTGTGGGGGATCGTCTCGGCGCTGGCGCTGGCCGCGGTGGGCCTATGGGTCGGCATCCGCGGCATCCGGCGCAGCAACTGACGGGTGTGAGAGGGTGGCTCGCCGTGGGATGGTTCGGGCGTGCGCGTCCGTGAGAGTCCTGACCTGGTGCTGGCCCATTGGCTGACGGGGGTCGCCGTCGTCGCGATGACCGTGGTCGCTGCTGCAGGAGCCTTCGGTGAGCCCTACCGTGACAACCCGTTGATCGTCGCGACCTTCCGCGGGCAGGACCTCATCACGCTGTTCGTCGCGGTCCCGCTGCTGGTGGCAGGGCTGGTCCTGGAACGGCGCGGCTCGGCCCGGGGCCGCGTGCTGTGGCTGGCGATGCTGTTCAACGCGTTGTACAGCTACCTGTTCTACGCGGTCGGCGCGGCGTTCAACGCCTTCTTTCTGCTGTACGTGGCCATCGTCGGGTGTGCCCTGTACGCCCTGCTCTTCTCGGTTCCCCGGCTTCGGTTCGACGCGACGGCCACCACCTCCATCGGGCGGACGGCGCGTGTGGCCGGAATCGCCTACCTGCTGCTGGTCGCCACCGGGCTCGGCCTGCTCTGGGCGGGCCTCTCTGCCAGCTTCCTGGTCACCGGCGTGGTGCCTGCCCCGATCGTCGCCTCAGGGCACCCGACCGGTGTGGTGTTCGCCATCGACCTGCTGTTCATCGTGCCGCCGATGGTGATCGGGGCCTTCGGGCTGATCCGCCGGCGGGCCTTCGGCGTCGTCGTCGCGGTGGCGATGTGCCTCAGCGGAACCGTCTACACCCTCAGCCTTGCCGCAGCCAGCATCGCCGTGCGCGTTGCAGGGCAGGGGGCTGGCGAGGAGCTGCCGCTCTGGGTGGGCCTCAGCCTGCTGGGCGCAGGCGCGACGGCACTCCTGTTTCGAGGGGATCCCGTCGGTTACGGCTCGGTCGTCCCGGGTCGGTAGACTCCTGATCAGCCGCTCTTGACCAGCCTTTCTTGGCCCCCGCGACTACCGAACCCGGGAGGACCGATCGGTGGACACACTTCAGCGAAGCCGGGACGGCAGCGTCCACGTCACCGACGAACGCTTCAATGCAATCTCGCACCTGGGTGCTGCCTGCTTCGCCCTTGCCGGTGCGGGGTTGCTCATCGCACAGGCCAGCGTCCAGGGCGACCCGTGGAAGATCGTCGCTCTCGCCGTCTACGGGGTGTCGCTGGTGTCACTGTTCGCTTCCAGCGCCCTGCACCACGCGATCGACGGTAGCCCGCGCGTGAACGCCGTGCTCCGCACCCTCGACTACGACTCCGTGTTCCTCCTGATCGCAGGCTCGCTGACGCCCCTGGTGTTGGTGCTGTTCCGCAACGTGTACGGCTGGGCCGTCCTCGGCGCCGTCTGGGTCATCGCTGCGGCCGGGATCGTCCTCCGCTCGGTCTGGCGTGAGGTGCCGAAGTACGTCACCAACACCCTCTACATCGCCATCGGCTGGATGACGGTCCTGCTGCTGGGGGCCGCGTCCGACCTGCCGTGGGGTGCCCTGGTGCTGATGGCCGCCGGTGGCATCGTGTACAGCGCAGGCTTCGTCATCTTCGTCATCGAGAGGCCCAACCCGTGGCCAGGCGTGTTCGGCTTCCACGAACTGTGGCACCTGCTGGTGGTCCTCGGCGCCCTGCTGCACTACCTGCTCATCTACTTCTACGTCCTGCCGGCCTGACGCTGCCACTCGCGCTGGCGGACGCCGCTAGCCTGTCCTCACCAACGCTGGGGAGGGCCGGGGATGAAGCAGCGCCGCGCGACCAAGG
>JBBRIY010000065.1:0-10254 GCA_038220215.1 Propionibacteriales bacterium | reverse complement strand
TGGCCGCGCTTCGACGCGTTCGTCGTGACGGCTGGATCCGTGGCAAGGGCAGCCGTCGAGGCGGGCGGGCTCCCCGGCCCGAAGGTGGTCGCCATCGGCGAAGCCGCAGCAGACGCGTCCCGCGCCGCAGGGCTGGACGTGATCGCGGTCGCCGACCGTCCCGACGCCGGCGGTATCGCCGGCGCCACCCTCGCAGCCCTGGCAGTCCTGGCCTGACTCCACCGCCTGCCGAGACTTCGGGGCGAGGGGCTCAGAGCATCGGCACCAGGTCGGCCACCGAGTCGAGCACCATGCTGGGACGGTAAGGGTAGGTCTCGATCTCATCGGCCTGGGTGACTCCGGAGAGCACCAGCACGGTCAACAGGCCCGCTTCCATGCCGGCGACGATGTCAGTGTCCATCCGGTCACCGATCATCGCCGTGGTCTCGGAGTGGGCTTCGATCCGGTTCATCGCGGAACGGAACATCATCGGGTTGGGCTTGCCGACGACATAGGGCTGACGGTTGGTCGCTGCGGTGATCATGGCGGCCACCGCCCCGGTTGCCGGAAGCAGGCCGCTGGGTGAAGGTCCGACGGTGTCCGGATTGGTGACGATGAACCGCGCGCCCGCGCTGATCAGCCGGATCGCGTTGGTGATCGCCTCGAAGGAGTAGTTGCGGGTCTCCCCCAGCACGACGAACGCCGGGTCGGTCTCGGTCAGCACGAAGCCGGCCTCATGCAGCGCCATGGTCAGCCCCGCCTCACCGATGACGAAGGCTGTCTTGTCGCCGGGCTGTCCGGCCAGGAAGGCACCGGTGGCCATCGCGGAGGTCCACAGGTTCTCCTCCGGGACCGGGAGCCCGGAGCGTGCGAGCCGCGCAGCGAGGTCGCGCGGGGTGTAGGTGGAGTTATTGGTGAGGACGAGGAAGCGACGGGATGTGTCCACCCAGCGCTGCAGGAGTTCGACCGCCCCGGGAACCGGCTGCTCGTCGTGGACGAGGACCCCGTCCATATCGGTGAGGAAGCATTCGATGTCGCGCACGTTACGCATGCAGCAAGCATCCCATTCCCTGCGCTGTGACGACGAACCGGACGTGGTCCACCGACGTTCTTCCGGTAGGGGGAGAATGGCCTGACACCACTTCGAAGGAGCCAGATGACCACGCTCGCGAGGCGTCCCCGCCGGCTGCGGACCACCCCGGCGATCCGCCGGCTCGTCGCACAGACGCGGGTGCATCCCGCGCAACTCGTGCTGCCCGTCTTCGTCGCGGACGGGCTCTCCGGGCCACGGCCGATCAGCTCACTGCCCGGTGTCGTGCAGCACACGCTCGAGTCGGTGCGCGCCGAGGCAGCATCGGCCGTCGCCGCAGGAATCGGCGGGATCGTGCTGTTCGGCATCCCCGAGACCGGTGAGAAGGACGCCGCCGGATCGGCCGGCTACGCCGAAGACGGGATCCTCAACCGGGCCATTGCCGCCGTGCGCGCGGAGGTCGGCGACGACCTTCCGATCATCGCCGACACGTGCCTCGACGAGTTCACCGACCACGGCCACTGTGGCGTGCTGGACGCCCGCGGGAGGGTCGACAACGACGCCACCGTCGACCTGTACGTCCGCCAGGCGGTGTCTCAGGCAGAGGCCGGGACCCATTTCGTCTCACCCTCGGGGATGATGGACGGCCAGGTCGCGGCCATCCGTGCCGGACTCGATGTCGCCGGGTACACGGGGGTCGGCATCCTCGCGTACGCCGTCAAGTACGCCTCGGCTTTCTACGGCCCGTTCCGGGAAGCCGTCGGCTCTTCGCTCGTCGGTGACCGCAGGACCTACCAGCAGGATCCGGCCAACCGTCGTGAGGGACGCCTGGAGGCTGCGCTCGACGAGCTGGAGGGCGCGGACATCCTGATGGTGAAACCCGCCTCCCACTATCTCGATGTCCTCGCTGATGTCGCCGCCTGGTCGCGGGTTCCCGTTGCTGCCTACCAGGTCTCCGGGGAGTACGCGATGATCGCCGCAGCTGCGGAGCGCGGCTGGATCGACCGGCAGGCGGCGCTCATGGAGGCAACGACGTCGATCGTCCGTGCGGGTGCGGACATCGTGCTCACCTACGCGGCACTCGAGCTGGCCGGCTGGCTTAAGTGAGCGGCAACGACGTAGCGTTCGCACGAGCCAGCCGGATCATCCCGGGCGGGGTGTCCTCGCCGGTACGGGCGTTCGGGTCGGTCGGCGGCAGCCCGGTGTTCATCGCCAGGGCCAAGGGCCCCTACCTCTACGACGTGGACGGACGGGAGTACGTGGACCTGGTCGGCTCCTGGGGCCCTGCCCTACTCGGACATGCCCATCCCGAGGTGGTCGCTGCCGTCCAGGCTGCGGCCGGACGCGGACTGTCGTTCGGTGCGCCCACCCTTGCAGAGGCCGAACTCGCCGAGGCCATCAGCGGCCGGGTGCCCCTGGCCCAGAAGGTGCGGCTTGTCTCCACCGGAACCGAGGCGTGCATGACGGCCGTCCGGCTGGCGCGGGGTGCGACTGGGCGTGACCTGCTGGTGAAGTTCGCCGGCTGCTACCACGGGCATTCCGACGCCCTGCTGGCGGCAGCGGGATCGGGGCTCGCCACGGGCGGGTTGCCCGGCTCGGCCGGCGTCACTGCCGCGGCCACCGCACAGACGTTGGTGCTGCCCTACAACGACTTCGCAGCCATCCGGGATCTCTTCGCCGAACGCGGAGACGAGATCGCAGCCGTGATCACCGAGCCCGCCGCCGCCAATATGGGAATCGTTCCGCCCGAGCCGGGCTTCAACGCCCTGCTGCGGAAGCTCACCGCAGCCCACGGCGCACTGCTCATCTACGACGAGGTGCTGACCGGCTTCCGGGTGTCCGCCTCCGGGTGGTGGGGTCTCGAGGGCGGGGTCGAGCCCGATCTGTTCACTTTCGGGAAGGTCGTGGGCGGCGGTATGCCGCTGGCAGCGCTCGGCGGCCGCGCGGACCTGATGGACCTGCTTGCCCCGCTCGGTCCGGTCTACCAGGCGGGAACGCTCTCGGGAAACCCGCTGGCAACGGCCGCCGGAATCGCCACCCTACGGCTGGCCGACACGACCGTCTACGAGAAGGTGGACGCGGCCGCCGCGCGCCTGGCCGATGAAGTCACGTCCGCCTTCACCGGCGCGGGTGTGCCCCACGTGCTGCAGCGGGCAGGTTCGTTGTTCTCCGTCTTTCTCGGGGTCGACTCCCCCGTCCGCGACTACGCATCGGCGCAGCGGCAGGACACGACAGCCTTCGGTGCCTTCTTCCACGCCATGCTGGACGCGGGGGTGGCGCTGCCACCGTCGGCCTACGAGGCGTGGTTCCTTTCGGCGACGCATGACGACCGGGTGCTCGACCGGGTCGTGGCAACGCTGCCCGTGGCTGCGGCTGCGGCTGCGGCTGCGGCTAGCTTGTCTTGATTCCGACCCAGCCACTACTTGCACTCATGCCACCGTCGACTGTGTAAGTGAGGCGGTAGTAGTAGGTCGTACTGGGCTTCAACGAGCAGGTCATGGGCGTGATCAGGTTCGCACCGGTCGGGCAGGACGGCGCAGAGACGGCCTGTACGGTCACGGGTACGTTGCTGGTGTTCGTGCCCCCGTTTCCCAGGCGGCCTTCCGAGTTCAAGCCCCAGCAGTAGGCGGCATCGCCGGAGGTCGCGCAGCCGTGGGACGTGCCGGCCGAGATCTGGTCCACGGTTCCTGACAACACCCCCGACGTGGTGACTGCCACCGGCACCCGCTGGTCGTTGGTGCCACCATTTCCCAGCTGGCCGTTGCCGCCTTCACCCCAGCAGTAGGCCTTGCCCGATGCCAACACACAGGTGCCGTACTGGCCCGCAGACAGGCTGGTGAGCGTGGCGCCGGTCGCCCAGGACGCCGAGACGGCGACGGCGACGGGACTGGTCGTGGTGGTGTTGTTCCCGACCTGGCCGACGTTGTTGTACCCCCAGCAGTACGCCTTGCCGGCGGCGAGCGCACAGCTGTGCGCTTCGCCTGCTGCCACGGCGGTCACCGTGAGCCCGTTCAGGACGCCGGAGGTCTTCACTGCGACCGGCACTGAGCTGTTCGTGTCCCCACCGAGGGTATTGAGACCGAGCTGGCCGGAGACGTTGGAACCCCAGCAGTACGCCGCGCCGTCCGCGACTGCGCAGGTGTGGGCGGCCCCTGCGGCGATAGCGGTGATGGTCTTGCCGGCGAGCAGTCCCTGTACGACGACCGGTGAGGTGCGCCGGGTGGTCGAACCGTCGCCGAGCTGGCCGCGGGAGTTGTCTCCCCAGCAGTACGCCTTGCCGCCGGCCAAGGCGCACGTGTGCATGTACCCGGCGGCGACAGCAGTGGCCCCGGTGATCGTGCCGGCCTGGACCGGGGTGGTTCTCTGCGTGGTCGACCCGTCACCCAGTTCGCCGTTGGTGTTGAGACCCCAGCAGTAGACACCACCGTCTGCGACCACGCAGGTGTGCTGCCCGGCGTCGCCGGCGCCGTCGTCGGTGTCGGTCGAGATTGCGGTCACCGTCTTGTCAGACAGCACGCCGCTGGACACGACGGAGGTCGGCACTGTGGCGTCGGCGGTGCTGCCGATGCCGAGCTCGCCCGTGGCGTTGTCGCCCCAGCAGTAGGCGGAGCCATCGAGAAGGCCACAGGAATAGTCACTGCCGGCGGAAACCTGGCTCACGGGCAGGTTGGCTGTGCTGATTGGGAAGCCCCCACTGTCGAGCGCCCTGCGCGAGGCGCCCTGGTAGACGGTCACAGCACCTGAGCCGCTGGGGACCTTCGAACGCTGGAGGGTGTACTCGCCGTAGGAGTCACCCAACTCGCTGGGCTCGCTCCAGCCGAGGGTGAGTGATGCTGATGCCTTCTGCGTTGCTTCTGGATCGATCGCACCGCGCGTCTTGGTGGTGGCGTTTTCCCATCCGCTGATCGGTGCGGTCCAGCTGCCGATGCTGTAGCCCAGCTGGGCCCAGTACTCGGTTCCCTGCTGCAGGGAGCACTCGGTGGCGCTGATCCGAACGGCACCCTCGGGGCAGGTTTGGCCGGTGATCGGCGCATCCACCGGCACCCGCGAGGTGGTGCCGAGCCCGTTGCCGAGCTGACCGCTGGTACCCAGTCCCCAGCAGGAGCCGAAGTCGTCGCCGAGTACGCAGGAGGTGGACGTCCCGGCGCTGATCGCGGTCGCCGCACGGCCATTCAGCACGTCAGCGGTGTTCACCGCAACGGGCGTGTTCCGCTGGGTCGTGGAGTTGTCGCCGACCTGCCCGTTGTTGTTGTAACCCCAGCAGTAGGCCTTGCCAGCGGCGATTGCGCAGGAGTGGTTGTTTCCGGCGTTGATTGCGGTCACCGAACCCGTGCCCAGCAGAGTGGAGGTCACCGCAACGGGCTGGTCGTAGTCGCCCGAGGTCGCACCGATGCCGAGCCGGCCGCTGTTTGCACTGCCCCAGCAATAGGCCGTTCCGTCGACCACGGCGCAGGAGTGGGTGTTGCCGGCGGCCATCACCGTCACTGTGTGACCGACCGGCCCCCAGGTGGTGTCGACGGCGACCGGGCTGGGGGAGTAGCCGCTGGTCGAGCTGTTCCCGAGACGGCCGTTCGTGCCGAGGCCCCAGCAGAAGGCGAGGCCTTCGGCGACGGCGCAACTGTGCGCGTTTCCCGCGCTGATCGAGGTGACCGTCCGGCCGCCGATGACACCGCTTGTCAGTACCGCCACCGGACTGGACACCGTGGTGGCGTTGCCACTGCCAAGTCGGCCGCTATTGCCGTTGCCCCAGCAGTAGGCGTTGCCGTCCGCGACGGCGCAGGTGTGCGCGGCCCCGGCGGAGATCGAGTCGACAGTGCCGCTCATGGCGCCCGCGTTCACCTGGACCGGCGACGTGACGTTGGCACTCGCGGTGGAACCGTTGCCGAGGCGTCCGTTTGAGGCCAGACCCCAGCAGTACGCACTCCCCTCCACGACCGCGCAGGTATGGCTGGTGCCCGCGCTGACATCGGTGACGACCTTCCCCGCCAGCGCGCCCCTTACGGCGGTCGGCGCTGCGGTTGCCGTCGTGTTCCCAACACCGAGTTGGCCGTTGGCGTTGCCTCCCCAGCAGAACACTGTCCCTCGGGCGATGCCGCACGCGTGGGTTCCGCCGACCGTGATGTCGTTCAGCTTCAGGTCGGCCGAGGTTGAGGTCGATCCGACGGTCTGGGTGTAGGTCAGTGCGGAGCCGGAATAGGCCTGGGCGGCGTTTCCGCCGTCCGAGGTGGTCGCACCGGTCAGCACGTAGTTCGGGGTTGCCCAGGACCCACTGGCCGCCGTCCAGGTTCCGGTGGCCTTCGCAGCGGTCGTGGTGAAGGTGGGAGTGATAGCCGAAAGCCGCGCGGCTGTGAACGTTGCTTTGGCATGCTCGGCGTCGATGAAGGTCGCCAGCGTCGCCTGCTGCTGCCAGACCAGGGTCAGGGCAGCGAGCAGTCCGAGTCCGACAAGCCCGAGACGGCGGCGGCCCCGACGAGGCGCCGGGAGGTAGCGCAGACCCCTCTTCACCGCACTACCTCCCGGTCCTCGGAGGCTCGCCGGCGCGTGCCGGCGAGCCGGGCCACCACCAGCCCGGAAATCACTGCGGCCCCGGCGAGTGCCAGGGTTTCGAAGGTGCCGGTGGAGCCGGTGTGCGCCAGGCCACCATTGCCGCCCGTACTGCCGCCACCGTTGTCGTCGGAGACGGCCTCGACGACTTCGCCGCCGCCCCAGGCGGTGACCTTCATGGTTGCCCTTACCTCAGGCGCTTCGCGGTTGAGGGTTGCGCGTACGAGGATCCAGACCGGGGTGCCCGCAGGTGTCACCGCGAACTCGCGGGCGTCGGCGTGCGTTGCCGGAAGGAACGCCCTGCTCAGCGAGGTCGCGGACACCCAGGTCTGCGGCATGCCGCTGCACGTCTCGCCCCGCCAGCGCTGCGGGCACGCCATGACGTCGACGGTCAGCGCATCAGCGTCGACCTCTCCCGGAGCGAGGCTCAGCCCGATGTGCAGGGCGCCCTCCTCCTCACTGCGCGTCGTCACTCCCACCTGCCAGAACACTGGCAGACCCGGAAGCATGGCGCTCATCTTGGCGGTGTCGGAGATGACGGTCAGCACCATGTGGCGGCCGATCACCTCGTGCTCACTCTCAGCGGCCTGGGCATCGGTGGCCCCCAGCATCGACGTGCCCGCGACGATCGCGGCGGCAGCGACGACGCTGGCCTTTCGCGCCTGACGAGGCCAGAACGCCCAGCCCACCAGCAGGCCGGCGAGCAGCGTCAGGCCCGCCATCAGCAGCGGATTGCGCATGCCCTGGAAGAGGTTGGCGATACCGGGGACGGAGGCGAGCACGATGCGACCCTGGGTGATCAGGTACGGACTGGGGTCCTCCAGCTCGTTCGCGTCGCCACGCATGGTGATCTCGCGTGCCTCGGGCTGGCCGGCGACGGGCTTGATGGAAATGATGCGGTGGGTGATCGGGAGCAGGTCCTTCCGCTCGACCGTTGTGACATCACCGACGTGGAATGAGGTGGCGGGCTGCAGCCGGACGAGGGCCGCGGAGCCAGCGGGGATGGTGGGGGTCATGGACCCGGTGGAGAACAGGACGATGGAGAAGCCCCACACGTGCGCGGCGACGGCTGCGAGAACACTCAGGAGGCCAAGACCGCCGAGGGTCCACAGCACGCCGTCAACCAGGAGCCGGCGGACTGCGGCGAAGCGCCCCGACCTGGTACGAGCGGGGACGACGTCGAAGGCCCGGCGGGGTGTCCCTTTGGCCATTGCGATCCTGTCGTGAAAGTCGGGCCCGGTCAGGTCCACGTGGGAGCGGCCCTGACCGGGTGATCCGGGTGGTGTTACTGCGAGACGGCCTGGAACTGCCAGGTCACGGAGCCGGTCTGGCTCTGGGCGAGCGCCGCGCCGGCGGTCACCTTGAAGCACAGGTAGGCGGGTGTGCCGGCGTTGGTGGCCGGAGAACCCATGGCGAGGCTGATCGCGTTCGCCCCGACCACGGAGGTCACTGCCGTGTTGGCAGGCACGATCGACGTGCCGCTGGTGCCGGTGGTGCAACCGGCGGTGGCCGTCTTCACCACCTCGTAGGTCAGGTTGCCGACCGTGCCGGTGCTGGTGGCCCCGACGAGGGCGAGGGTGGCGTTGTTCGTGGTGTTGGCAGCCAGGCGCACGGCGAACGGGGCCGCGACGACGTCGGTCGGCGTGAGGTTGTTGAACGGCGTGGTGAACGTCAGGCCACCGGCTGCTGCACCGGAGGTGGCGTGCTCACCGAAGGTTGCCTGCGAGGCGTCGACGGCGCCTTCGAGGTTGAACTTGCCGGCCGTGAACGTGGCCGAGGCGAACTCGCTGTCGTTCCAGGATGCCAGCGTGGCCATGGTGCCTACCCCAAGCACCAGCCCGCCTGCGAGGACTGCGGCAACCTTGCGACGCGCGTTGCGCTTCGAGGTGTGATCGGACGATTTGATGGCGGTCAAGTGAGTGATCCCTTTCATGTTCCCCAAGTTGGATGAGTGACTCAAGAATATGCCGACTTCCTATTGCACGCCAAGCATCCATACATACTTTGATGGGTTGGAGCCGTGCTTGTCTTAATCGCGGTTAAGTCAACCGGGAACCGCAAAACCCCTTGTCACCCGGCAGAGGGTCACTCGTCCGGGGGCTCGGTCCCTCCCACGGGGGACATTCTGCAAAGCATTCTGGCAATCCGCAGAGTGCGTGCAAATGTGGCGATTGTCACCCGTTTGGGGACATGACCTATTGACGACGTCACCCCTGCGGGGACGCCATCAAAAATGCCGCTGGCCCCAAATAGCGAGCAGCGCGGTGCCCTCGGGCGCCGCGCTGCTCGCAGAGTTCCACCTGAGACCAGGCCTCGCTCCGGGATTCGACTACTGGGAGACGGCCTGGAACTGGAAAGTCACGGCACCGGTCTGACTCTGCGCGATCAACGAGCCGGCCGTCACCTTGAAGCACAGGTAGGCGACCCCGCCGGCGGTCGTGGTCGGCGAACCCATGGAGAGATTGATCGGAGTGGCACCAGCGACCGAGGTCACTGCGGTGCCCTGGTTGACGATGACGGTGCCGACGGTGGTCGCGGTGGTGCAGCCGGCGGTCGAGGTCTTGATGACCTCGTAGGTGAGGTTTGCCACGGTGCCGGTGATGGTCGTGGCGGTGAGGTTCAGCGTCGCGTTGTTGGTGGTGTTGGCGGCCAGGCGCACGGCATACGGAGCGGCGATTACATCATTGGGCGTGAGCAGGCTGACGGGTGCGGTGAACGTCAGGCCACCGGCAGCGCCGGACGTGGCGTGCTCGGAGAAGCTTGCCTGCGAGGCGTCGACGGCGCCTTCCAGGTTGAACTTGCCTGCGGTGAAGGTCGCAGCCGCGAACTCGCTGTCGTTCCACGACGCGAGGGTGGCCATGGTGCCTACCCCGAGCACCAGCCCGCCTGCGAGGACGGCGGCGATCTTGCGACGCGTGCTGCGCTTCGTACTCTGATCGGACGATGTGATGGCGGTCATGTCTGTGTTGCCTTTCGAATGCATCCCCAAGTGGATGAGTAATGCAACGGTAAGCCATTCGCACACGACTAACCAACACAAACAGGCATCCTGCAGGGTTGGGAGTGTCCGGACTTGACTTCGGTTAAGTGGTCACGCTCATGCACCCGCACGGCGTAGAACCCCTTGTCACCCGTAGGAGGGGCGGCTCAGCAGGATGCCCGTACCCTTTCGGGGGACATTCCGAGAAGGCATTTGTCCCCCATTGGGGGACGTTTGTTGTTAGCGGCAGACAATGCAGGTCGCACGCGCGGCACCACACATTCGAAGAATGTCGTCTAGGGTGACATATTCGCGTCGGGCCCGCAGGACAGCGGCTTCAGGGAAGGTGCCCGCACGGGCAGGCGGCCGAGCCGATGACCCTGCCCGTGTCGCTGCCAAACCCGATGCACCACCGGAGACCGGCTGGTGAATCGGACCACCCCTCAGTGGCAGTAGCGACACGGGCAAGCGATGTGGCCGGAACTCACGGGATCGTGCGATGCCGCATGACTCACAGCGCGACACCCCTCCGAGTCTCGCTATCAGCCAGCCGTGCACTTCCGTGATGAACCCGGCCATTCGATGTCCGGGATGAAGCCTTAGTTGGAGACGGCCTGGAGCTTCCAGGTGATCGTCGACGTCGAGGCCTGCGCGACGGTGGAGTCGGCGGTGACCTTGAAGCACAGGAAGGTGGGAGTGCCCGGGTTGGTGATCAGGGCGG
>JBBRIY010000064.1:0-10332 GCA_038220215.1 Propionibacteriales bacterium | reverse complement strand
CGGGCCCGGAGCAGCGTCTCCAGCGGATACCCGAAGCGCCGGTCGGTGACCCCCAGGTCGAGCAGCGCTGCCCGGCGGGCCACCCTCACCGGTGCGATGTCGTGCAGGTCGAGGCCCAGCGCCAGCGACAGGGTTGCCGCGAGCACCCTGTTGCCCAATTGCGCGTGGACGGGCCACGCCGACCGAGTGACCGGCTGCCGGGCACCGCAGCACAGGTCGACCCGTTCGGCGGCTACCAGGTCGACCATCGCGGTCAGGTCGTCCGGTCGGATCGATCCGTCCCCGTCGAGGAAGACAACGATGTCGCGCGTCGCGGCGCGGAGCCCACGGTCCACCGCTGCCCCATAGCCGGGCCGCGGCTCGTGGACGACGGTCGCGCCGGCACGCCGGGCCACCGCCGCGGTGTCGTCACGCGACCCGTTGTCCACCACGATCACCGCCCAGCCGGACGGCACGCCGGCGAGCAGTGCAGGCAGGGCCGCCTCCTCGTTCAGGCAGGGGATGACCAGTTCGACCAGGTCGGTATCGGCGTGCGCTGGGTGCATGTCTCGACGCTAGGCAGTCGCGGGAGCACGGGATCAGGCCGGAGCGATTACCGGAGTCTTGCCGAAATCGGCAGTTCCTTACGAGAGTCTTTCGGCGGGCATTGGCGCGTTCCGCAGCCCTCTGGCCGGGCCTAGCGTCGGGCTGTGAGGACCACGACTGCCCCGTTGCGCGCCACGGTCGAGCCTGACCGGGCACGGCTGTCCGGCGTCGATGGGACGATCCTCGCCGGCGCCCTTGGCCTGGTGGTGGCCGCCCATGTCGCCGGCCGGGCGCTCGAGGCGTCCGGGACGATCCTCCTGTTGCCGTTCCCGCCGATCTTCGCCCAATGGGCGCCGCACCTCTCGTGGTGGACGCTGCCGGCGACGGCGATGGTGGTGGCCGCCGTCCTCCTCCAGCGCGTGGCGGCAACCATGAAGTGGGGCGCGCTGCTCGCCACCGGCTGGGCGGTGGGGTTCTGCTGGATCTTCACGCTGGCATCGGTGGACGGCGACTGGACCACGAAGCTCCTCTCCCCCCACGAATACCTGCACGACGTGCCCTTGGTGGGCGACCCGTTGACCTTCCTTCGCGGCTTCACCGAGCGGATCGTGAACGTCCCGGACGCCTGGACCACCCACGTCTCCGTGCATCCACCGCTGGCCACCTTGTTCTTCTGGTTCCTGCAACAGGCCGGGCTGGGCGGCGCGATGTGGGGAGCACTGGTGTGCATGCTCGCCGGCAGCCTTGCGCTGCCGGCCTGGGCGGTCACCCTCAGGGCGCTCGGGGCGCCGGTGGCGGCTCGGCAGTTCGTGCCGTGGGCTGCCGTGTTCCCGGGAGCGGTGTGGATCGGGGTGTCTGGGGACGCGGTGTTCCTCGGGGTGGCCTCTCTCGCGATGATGGCCTCCTGCTGGGGCGCGGTCCACCGGCACCCGGCCGCTTCGCTGGGGGGCGGGCTGCTGTTCGGTGCCTTGCTCTACCTTTCCTACGGCCACATCCTCTACGGGATCGTTGCGGCCACCGGGCTCCTGCTGACGGTACGCACGGCGGGCTGGTCGGCGGTCCGCCGCGGCTGGCTGATCACCGCCGGCGGCGTGGGTGCGGTCGCGATGTTCTTCACGCTCACAGGCTTCCGCTGGTGGGACGGCCTCGAGCAGGTACAGGTGCGCTACTACCAGGGGATCGCCAGTTCCCGGCCCTACAGCTACTTCGTCTGGGCGAACCTTGCCGCCTTCGTGGTGTGCGCCTCCCCGGTGGTGGCCCTGCTCGTCGCCGAGGCCGCACGCACCGTGGCGGGCGCAGGCCGGCGAGCGAAGGAGGCGGCCCCGGCCTGGCTCGCGATGGCCGGGCTGGCGGTGATCGCACTGTCCGACCTGAGCGGGCTGTCCAAGGCCGAGACCGAACGGATCTGGCTGACGTTCACCTTCACGGTCTGGTGCGCGGCCGGCCTCGCGCCACCGTCGTGGCGTCGCGGCGGGCTGGTCGCTGCGGGCGCGTGGGCTCTTGCGGTCAATCATCTGTTGCTGACTGAATGGTGAACCGGGTGGATCACGAGCGGAAGGGAAACGGCATGCCCGCCACGCGCGTGCTGGTGATCGAGGACGACCCGACCACCCGGGATGTGTTGCGGCGCTACCTGACCCGCGCGGGGCTGGAGGTCAGCGAGGCCGACACCGGACCCGGCGGCCTGGACGCGTTCGCGCAGGGGGCGCCCGACCTGGTGATCCTCGACCTGATGCTGCCGGGCATCGATGGGCTGGATGTGTGCGAGCGCATCCGCCGGACGAGCGCGGTACCGATCATGATCCTGACCGCGCTGGGCAGTGAGTCCGACCGGGTGGTCGGACTGGAGCAGGGCGCCGACGACTACGTGGTGAAGCCGTTCTCTCCCCGTGAGGTGACGCTGCGAGCCCAGCGCCTGCTGCAACGCTCGGTGCCGCGCAGCGCGCAGGCGGCCACCCTGGTCGACGGCGACCTCACCATCGACCTGTCGGCCCGCCGAGCCACCGTAGCTGGGCGTGAACTGGTCGTGACGGCCCGGGAGTTCGACCTGCTTGCCTTCCTCGTGGCCCACCCGAACCAGGCGTTCCGCCGGTCCGAGCTCCTCGCCCAGGTCTGGGACTGGGACTTCGGCGATGACTCAACCGTGACCGTCCATGTGCGCCGGCTGCGCGAGAAGGTTGAGCGCAACCCGGCGAACCCGGTGCGGCTGCAGACCGTGTGGGGCGTCGGCTACCGGTATCAACCTTCAGGAGAGCCCTCATGAGCGAATCGCTGTTGCACATTGCGCCCTGGGCGCTGCTGACCTGTGTGGTCACGATCCTCGCCCTGTGGCTGCTGCTGAGGGCCTTCCATCGCAACATCGGGCTCTCCCTCGCCGTCGTGGTGGCGTTCCCGCTCCTGGCGGCACTCGGCTTCGTCGTGGCGATCAGCGGGTTCATGTTCACCGAGCAACTCGGCTGGACGCTGGTCACCTGCCTGCTCGTCGGCGTCATGCTCGTGCCGGGTTCGGTGCTGATCGGCCAGCAATTCGCGCGGCGCACGCTGGCCATCGAGATGCGAAGGGCTGAGGAACGAGCACGGGAACGGAGCCATCGTGAACTGATCGCCTGGATCAGCCACGACCTGCGCACCCCGCTCGCCGGGATCAAGGCGATGGCGGAAGCCCTCGAGGACCAGGTGGTGGAGAACCCGGCGGAAGTCAGCGACTACGGAGCCCGGATCGGACGCGAATCGAACCGCCTCGGTGCCATGGTGGACGACCTGTTCGAGCTCTCCCGGATCAGCAGCGGCGCCCTCGAACTCCGGGTGGAACCTCTCGCCCTCGACGATCTCGTGCAGCAGGCGGCGACCAGCCTGCGGCCCATCGCGACCAGTCGCGGCGTCGAGCTGGACGTCGACCTGCCGAACCTCGTGGGCATGGGTTCGGGACGCGAGATGGAGCGGGTCGTCCAGAACCTGATGGTGAACGCTGTCCGCCACACCCGGCAGGGCCGGTCCGTCAAGGTGCGCGGCGGCGCCGACAGCTCCGCAGCCTGGCTGACCATCACCGACGGCTGCGGCGGCATCCCTGCCGACGAACTCCCGCGGGTGTTCGACGTCGGCTTCCGCGGTACGACGGCACGCTCACCAGAGGCCGCACCGCTCAGCCCGGGGGCCGGGCTGGGCCTGGCGATCGTGAAGGGCCTGATCGCTGCCCAGGACGGTGAGGTGGCCGTCCACAACGTCCCGCAGGGCTGCTGCTTCACGGTGAGCCTGCCGGCGAGGGAACTCGCCGCCCAGGCCAGCTGAGCCGGCTGACCCCGTACCGAACTCCTCAGGTGCGCATCGGTGACGCGGCGAAGTCCGTGATCCCGTCACGGAAGGCCACCTGCGCGGCGAAGCCCAGTTCGTCCCTGATCCGCGCCGGATCCGCCACCACGTGGCGGACGTCTCCCGGCCTGCCGCCACCGGCGACCACCGGTTCGGGTCCGTCCAGTGCCCGGGCCAGCGTGGTCGCCAGGTCGAGCACGGTGTGTGGCTCCCCAGAGGCGACGTTGTAGGCCCGATGGCCCGACGTCGCTGGGGTGCCGGCGGCACCCAACGCCTCGAGGGCAACCAGGTTTGCCTCGGCCACGTCCTGGACGTGCACGAAGTCACGCATCTGCAGGCCGTCCTCGAACACCCGGGGAGCGTGGCCTGCAGCCAGGGCAGAGCGAAAGATGCTGGCCACCCCCGCATAGGGGGTGTCGCGTGGCATCCGTGGCCCGTACACGTTGTGGTAGCGCAGGCTCACAGCCCGGCCGCCGGACTGTTCGGCCCAGGCGATGGCAAGGTGTTCCTGCGCCAGCTTCGTAGCGGCATACGCGTTGTGGGGTTTCGGCGTCGCGTCCTCCCCCACCAGTGCCCAGGTGACGGGCTCCCCGCAGACCACACAGCGCGATTCGAAGCGTCCGGCGGCCAGGTCTTCTGCTGTGCGTGGCCGCGTGGCGACCTCGCCGTGAACCGGGCAGGTCTCGCGACCGCCGCCGTACACCACCATCGACGACGCCTGGACCAGGCCGGTGACTCCCGCCCGCGTCATCGCTGACACGAGTGACGCCGTCCCGACCACATTGTGCGAGGCGTAGTCCGGGGCGTCGTGGATGGTCAGGCCCAGCCCCACCATCGCCGCCTGGTGGCACACGGCGTCAACGCCGCGCAGGAGCACGGTCACTGCTGCCTCGTCACGCACGTCGACGACATTGAGGTCGGCGTCCACCCAGGCCGGACGGGCGGAGTGGGCACGGTCCAGCAGCAGGTCGACACCCACCACCTCGTGCCCGCGGCCACGCAATCGTTCTGCGATGGTCGAGCCGATGAAGCCGGCCGCGCCAGTCACGAGTATCCGCATGCGCCAAGTCCAGCCCAGCCGCACCCCCGTGGCGAGGGCTACTGCCGTTCTGAAAGAACCTCGTAAGGATTAGCTCAGGGACTCTCAGCGGAACATCAGTCCGACGCCGGCTCGAACGGCAGGTGGTGACCGAGGCGGTCACGCTTGGCCCGAAGATGGGCGGCATTCACCACGGTGGGTTCGGTACGCAGTGGCTCGACAGAGACCAGGTCGATACCGGCAGCCCTGAGGGCCGCGACCTTGTCCGGGTTGTTGGTCAGCAGCCGGATGCGCGTGGAGCCCAACGCGTCGAGGATCGCAGCTGCCGCACCGTACTCGCGGCCGTCGACGGGCAGCCCCAGCTCGAGCTGGGCCTCGACCAGGTCGAGGCCTTCGTCCTGCAACCGGTGAGCCTGCAGCTTGGCCAGCAGTCCCATCCCACGACCCTCGTGGCCGCGAAGGTAGATGAGCGCACCCGGTTGGTCGGCAATCAGGGCCAGCGCCCGGTCTCGTTGTGCCCCGCAGTCGCAGCGCAGCGAACCGAACACGTCACCGGTGACACATTCCGACTGCACCCGTACCAGACCGGGCTCCTCCGGAGACCCGAGCCCCAGCGGGCTGATCAGCACCAGGTGTTCGTCGCCGGTGAGCATGTCGAAGAAGCCGACGGCAGGAAAGCGCCCGACCTTCGTGGGAAGGACGGTTCGAGCCGCCTGCGTGACCCTGCCCGCCACCGTCTCCGCGCTCATGTCGTTCCCCCTCCGGCCACCGTGCAGTTGTCGTGCACGTGATTCTGGCATCCCTGACAAGAGGACCGCCTCCCACCTTGCCAGCAGCGCCTCAGCGATCGTGTGGACCCGAGGTCACCGAGCGCGCAGCGAACGGACCGCGCCGACGACTGACGCCGGCACGGTCCGCCCGGAGTTGGGTCATGCTCAGCTGGCCGCGATGCCCTCGATCGGCTTACCCGCGGCCGCTCCGAGGCCGGTCTCCACGGTGCCGATGACGGTCAGTGACCCGTCTGCTGCACGGTGGTAGGCGTTGACCTGACCGGAGCCGCCGGCCAGCTGGTAGAGAAACCGCCCGTTGCCCGATGCTGCAAGGTCGACCGGCCCCGCCCCTGTGGTGGCAGCGGTGGCATCGCCGAGCGTGAGGTGACCGCTGCGGCGGACCGTGAAGGAGGTGATGCTGTCGGAGCCGGCGTTGGCTGCGTACAGCGTGCCGCGGACGAACACCGTCCAGCACGCGGCCGCCTGACCGGTCGGGCCCACTTTGCTCAGCAGGGCCAGTCTGCCGTCCCGCTTCACGGCATAGCTGGATGCGAAGCCCGTTGCATCAACCACCAGGAGGTGCCGTGCGCGGTCGAAGGACAGTGCGAACGGGACGGTGCCAGAGGCAGTGACCACAGGCTTCGCAGAGGGACGGCCGTGTTCGCCCAGCGGGAAGACCAGCAGGGTGCCGTGGGTCTTGGTCGCCACCACCACGGCCCGGTTGTCGGGCGTGATGGCCACCTGGGACGGTGTCTGCAGGAATTCGGGGTTGGCGTTGGGCGCGAGCCTGAGTGCACGGGTCGAGCCGGGCAGTGGCTCGACGCGGCGGCCGTCGACACGGTAACCGGTGATGGAGCCGCCGCTGCGGGCATTGAGCACGTAGACCAGGTTGCCGGAAACCCCGACCGAGACGGGAAGGTCTCCGTGGGTGGAGAGGACCTGCCGCCGAATCAGGCGGCTGCCGTCGACGCCAAAGACGGTGAGCGTGTCGCTGCCGCCGTTCACTGCGAACAGGAGGTCGTGCCGGCTATCGAGGGTGAGCGAGCCCTGTGAGGCGAGCGGGTCGACCACCGCCCCGGCCACGCTGGCGCCGGCACCGCCTGTGGCATAGGTGCCGGCCTGGGTCAGGTGTCCGTCGACACTGCGGTCATAGGCGATCACTGTGTTGCGCGTCAGGTCGTTGGTCTGAACGAAGACGGCCCCTGCTGAGTGACCGGACCGGTCGGCGTGCACGGTCGCGGCTCCCGATGCCGCGGCGTTCGGGGCGGGGCTGACAGCCACGACGGCGGTTGCCGCCGCTGCTGCCAGGAGGATGGATAGCTTGGGGTGCTTCATGGTGGCGCTCCTCCGAGAGGTGTTGTGGACATCCGCCAGTCAACGCCGCTGGCAGTGCCCACTCCATGTCGGTCGGCTTACCGGTTCCTTACGAGAATGCGCCAACCCAAGACACCGGTCCGGCCGGGCACGGCCCTCACCCCTGCGGGTCTCAACGATGGTTGGTCAGGGTGACCAAGTGGTGCACCAACCACGCACTGGCAAGGCGACCGACGTCATCGGTGTGTCAGGCTTCGAACAGGCAACCTGGGCCAAACCGTGACCCCTCCTCGCCCGGGCCCACGACTTCACCGAGTTGACGAGCACCACCACGCAGCTGAACAGACCATCCAAGGGCTCGACAGGGCTCGGTGATTGAAAGGCAAGGGAAGATGTGCCGAGCAGCAGGGTGGTGGTGAGGTGCAGCCACACACCGCCGGGGGCACCCGCCAGGTTCTGTTGTGGGCGATGTGGCTCCTCGGGGCTGCCTATCTAGCAGCACTGGCCTTGCACTGGTTCGGCTGGGGTCCTGCCTGGGACGGCTGGTTCGGTGCCGCCGTTGACGTCGGGTTGGGTTTGCTGACGTTGTGGGCGCCGGTCGCGGTGTGCTGGCTGGCCGCCTACCGGGTCGGACGCCGGCGGCCCGACGTGTTGCTCGCAGCGGCTGCTGTGACCTCCTTCTCTGCCGGCGACACGTTCTATGTGCTCATGACGGTTGGCGGCCGGACCCTGTCGTTCCCTTCGCCGGCGGATGTGGGCTACCTGCTGGTGTACCCACTGTTGTTGGCGGCGCTGGCTGTCACGGTTCGCCGCCACGCGCGAGGGTTGGCCCCTTCGGTGTGGCTGGACTGCGCGGTGGGGTCCCTGGGAGCAGGCGCAGTGCTGGCCGTGATCCTGCACCCGGTTCTGGACTCGGCCACGGCAGACCTTTCGCCCTTGGCAACGGCAGTTGCAGTAGCCCCGCCAGTTTTTGACCTGGTGCTGGTTGCCGCCATCGCCGGAATAGCCGCTCTGCGTGGTGTTCAGATGGGCACGCGGTGGATCTTGTTGGCCGCAGGCCTCCTGGTATTCGCTGCCTCCGACGTTGTCTACGGGCTGCAAGTCACCACCGGGACGTATGTGCTCGGCACACCCCTGGATGCCGGATGGGCGATCGGGCTCGCCCTCATGGCCACGTGGGTCGACGGCACGACTCGGGGGAGGCGGATCGCACCACAGGACCTTCGCCCGGCGACGCGAACCACAGCCCTTGCAGTCTCGTTGGTTGCGACGATTGCCGGCTTGACGGTGCTGGTCGTCAGCAGCCAGGTGCCCGTGTCGATGCTGGCCCTCAGTCTGGCCGCCGGTGCGCTGCTGGCGGCGGCGGCACGTGCGCAGGTGGCCGCCCGCCTTCTCGAGAGGATGGCCGACCAACGCCTGGTTGCTGCGGCCACTGACGAGCTCACGGGTTTGCCCAACCGGCGGGCGTTGTATGCCGAGGGGCAGCTCCGCCTTGCCGAGCCTGGCGCCCCTCGCCATGCCCTGCTCATGCTCGACCTGGACAGGTTCAAGGAGGTCAACGACAGCATGGGCCACCATGCCGGCGACCAGTTGCTGATCGAGGTGGGTTCACGGCTGCGGGCGAACCTCCGCGGCCACGACGTACTGGCCCGTTTGGGCGGGGATGAGTTCGCTGTACTGCTTGATGATGCTGGGCACGACGAGGCCCTGAATGCCGCCGCGCGTTTGTGTGCGGCGGTAACCGAACCGTTGGTGGTGGAGGACACGTCGTTGCGCATCGGCGTCAGTATCGGCATTGCGTTGTTCCCTGACGACGGTCCCGACCTGAGCGTCCTGCTGCGCAAGGCCGACATCGCCATGTACAAGGCCAAGGCATCCCGGCGGGGTCATCACGTCTACAGCACTGCCGACGATGCGCACGCGACGGCCGTACTGCAGACGGTCCTCGAGTTGCGAACCGCGTTGAGGAGTAACCAGCTCGTGCTGCACTACCAGCCGAAGGTCGACCTCGGCACCGGCGAAGTGCACAGTGTCGAGGCATTGGTCCGCTGGGACCATCCCACGCGCGGACTGCTGTACCCGGGCGACTTCCTGAAGCTCGCTGAGGAGGCCGGACTCATGCCCTCGTTGACCTCGGTGGTCCTTGCTCAGGCGCTGGACCAGGTCGCGGTCTGGCACCGGGACGGCCATCCACTGACCGTTGCCGTCAACATTTCGGCCAGCTCCCTTGGCGATGCCGACCTGCCCGGCCAGGTCGCGTCGATGCTCGCTGAACGCGGGGTGCTACCCAGCGCCTTGCAGTTGGAGATCACCGAGGAGTTCCTGATGGTCGACCGGGCGCAAGCCCATGCCATCCTGACGCGGCTGCGTGAGAGTGGGGTCAAGATCTCGGTGGACGACTTCGGTACCGGCTACAGCTCGTTCGCCTACCTGCGTGACCTGCCGATCGACGAGATCAAGCTCGACAACTCCTTCGTCATCCCGATGACCGAGGACGCCCGCACCGCAGCCCTGGTCTCATCCACCATCAAGCTGGCGCACAGGCTCGGGCTGCGTATCGTCGCCGAGGGCGTCGAGACAGCGAGCGCGTACACCGAGCTGACCCGTATGGGTTGTGACCAGGCGCAGGGCTACTTCATGTCCAAGCCGATCCCTGCCGCGGAACTCAACCAATGGCTCAAGCACTGGGACGCCCTCGATCAGTCCGCTGAGATGGGCCAACTCCTCTCCCTGTGAATGCGCTGGGCCGTTGGCCCGCCGCGACGCCACACCAATATCCAACAGAGGGTTTGGCTGCTGGACGCCATTTGATGCGCGCGGCCAATTCTTCGCCTTGTCACCCGATCGAGTGACCCCCCCCGTGCGGTTGACAAGGGATGACGCCTGCGCGGATCGTCCGGCCCGCAGAATGACTGCACCGTAATCCTCTCGACTGGGCGACCATTTCCGAGGTACTCTCTATTCACGTTCGTCGAGTAGCCACGACCATTCCGATAATGTCCCCCGCGCGGGTGACATCTATTTGATCCTCAAGGGCTCGGTGGGCGCCGCCCGGCCAGGGACGTCGTTCTCGAAGGTGCCGGCACGGAATTTACGAGTCGCCCTTCCCGGGCGGAGAACAGGTACCGAGGTGACCTCCCCCATCACTTCTGGCAAGTCCGAGCGCGCTGCACGCCGCGGCCCCATCGGCACGGGCGCCTTCGCACGCCTCATCGGTCTTGTTGTCTTCGGGCTTGCCGCTATCGCCGCTGCGCTCCTGCTGGCTGCGGCAAGCCTCATCGGGCCGCGGGTCGACCTCGCCCCGACCGAAGGCGTCCTCTTCGGGTTCTGGAGCTTCCTGTACGCCAACGAGGCACCCTCGGTGCGGGTCATCAT
>JBBRIY010000063.1:0-10334 GCA_038220215.1 Propionibacteriales bacterium | reverse complement strand
CGACGAGATCACCGCCATCCCGCCGCGGGGCAAGCTCCGCCGCGGCCAGACGCCGCAGGCTTTCCGCCTCAGCGTCATTCAGGAGGCCTACCGCAGGGCATGGGAGGATCCCCAGTTCGTGGCAACGGACGACTGCTCCGTGGTGCTCAAGTACTCCCCCGAGGTGCCGATCAAAGTGGTCGAGGGTGCCGACCACAACATGAAGATCACCGAGCCCATCGACGTCTTCATCGCAGACAAGCTGTTCCAGATCGGCTCGACCCTCGCCCCGCCGGCAACTGACGCGCAGACCTACACCAGGCATCTCGCCGGCAAGGTCGTCGTGGTGCTGGGTGGCAGCTATGGCATCGGCGCCGACATCATCGAGCTGGCAACCGACTTCGGAGCCCGCGCCTACGCCTTCAGCCGCAGCCAGACGAACACCCACGTCGAGAACGCCGAGGAGGTGGAGGCTGCCCTGCGCCAGGTGTACGAGGAGGCGGGCCGCATCGACTACATCGTCGTCACCGCGGGGGTGCTCAACATCGGACGCCTCGCCGACGTGTCGATGGAGGACATCATGGCCGGCATCCACGTGAACTACGTGGCACCGGTCGTCGCGGCCCGCTCCGCCCTGCAGTACCTGCGCGAGACCAAGGGCCAGCTGCTCTTCTTCACCTCCAGCTCCTACACCAGGGGACGCGCGGAGTACTCGGTGTACTCCTCTGCGAAGGCGGCCGTCGTCAACCTCACCCAGGCACTGGCTGACGAGTGGTCGGCCGACGGGGTGCGGGTGAACTGCATCAACCCCGAACGGACCGCGACGCCCATGCGCACCCGTGCGTTCGGCGCGGAAGCACCGGAGACCCTGCTGTCCTCCCGGGCCGTCGCGCTCACCTCCCTCGACGTGCTGATGTCGGACCTCACGGGCCACGTCGTCGACGTGCGCCGGCTGGACCCGGGGCTCGGCGCCATGTCGCGCAGCGACCATGAGGCAGCCGCGATCATCGCAGCACTGGAGGCCGCCAGTGACGATCCGGAGGGCCATGCGTTCTGAGCCAGTGACACGCTGGTTGGTCCAGGCGACGAGCGCGTACGACCAATGGCTGAAGCGGGCCAACGCCGTCGGGCTCCGGGGCTGGCAGCCGCTGGTCCTGCTGGGACTGGTCGCCGCGTCCGTCCTGGGAGTGATCGGTGGTGCAGCTCTCGGTTCCCGCCCGCTGTTCCTGATCAGTGCGCTGGTCGGCCTGCTCATCGACCTGGTCGCCGACGGCGTGACGATGGTGCAGCGCCTTCTCGAGCGGGCTTACCTCGGGCTGCCGGAGCGGGCTATGATCCGCGAGTTCGCCCTGCTGTTGCTGTTCACCCGGCTCGGCATGCCCGACGGCGAGATCAGCTGGGCTGCCCTGCTCGTCTTCCTCGTGATTCTCGCCCGCACGTTCGTGATCCTCGTCGACCGCCAGGCGACGGAGCTGCAGATGCCGAAGGTGAGCACCCGCAACTTCTCGATCGCGGACGTGGAGGAGTCCACTCCCGTCTCGCCACTGGGCCTGCCGTTGCTGGTCACGATCTCGTCCGCTCCCCTGTTCGGCGGCTTGGTCACCGCCTACACCGGCTTGCTCGTCGGCCTGCAGGTGGCCACCGGCGCCTTCGCACTGCTGGCCGTCAGCTGGTCGAGCTGGCGCCTCTACGACTGGGTCTCCACCACGCGCAAGCTGAAGCCGCAGGAGGTGATGGCCACCGCCTCGGAGGAGATCGCGTCGATGCGGCCGGAGGTGCTCGTCTACTTCAGCGGCCCGACCGAAGCCCTGTACCAGCTGGAGATGTGGCTGCCCGTGCTGGAGAAGCTGGACCGCCGCGTGCTGGTGTTCCTGCGTGAGAAGCCGAACCTGGCCGCGCTGAAGCACACCACTCTTCCCGTGGTCTGCATCCCCAACCCCAACGACACCATGGACTTCCGGCTGCCCACCGTCCGGGTGGCGTTCTACGTCGCGCATGTCGGCAAGAACATCCACATGATGCGCGAGCCGCGCATGAAGCACGTCTTCATCGGGCACGGCGAATCGGACAAGGTCTCCAGCATCAACCCGATCAGCAAGGGCTACGACGAGGTGTGGGTGGCCGGCCGGGCGTCCCGCGAGCGCTGGGCCGCTGCGAAGGTGGGCGTGCGTGATGACGCCATCGTCGAGGTGGGCCGCCCGCAGCTGGGGGGCATCCTGCGCGCCGCCACCGTCCACGAGCGGGCGGGGCGGCCGTTCAGCGTCCTCTACGCCCCGACGTGGGAAGGATGGGTCAACGACCCGCACGCGAGCTCGCTGATGCTGATGGGCCCGACCCTCGTCCAGTTCCTGATCGATCGCCCGGACACCCGGGTGATTTACAAGCCGCACCCGTTCACCGGCAAGGTCTCCCCGCTGGCACGCAAGGCGCACGCGGAGATCGCCGCCCTGATCGAGTCCTCTGGCGGACGCAACCTCAGCAACGGGCCTGCCGACCAGCAGGCCAGGATGGACGCGGTCGGTGACAGCCTGATGGTGGACGGGGCGGAGCCCACCCTCTACGCCTGTTTCAACCACAGCGACGCCCTGGTCGGTGACATCTCCAGTGTCGTGCCCGACTTCCTGGCCAGCGGCAAGCCGTACTTCATCCCGAACACTCGCGGTCTGGATCACCAGGAGCTGTGTGACAGCAGCGCCAGCGCTCGCGCCGCGTACCTGCTCGACCCTGAGCCTCAGAGCTGGGAAGCCTCTTTTGCCGACGCGACCGGGGACGACTCGCTGTCGGAATCCCGGGAGGAACTCAGGGAGTTCCTGCTCGGCCCGTACTTCGTCGACCCGATCGAACCGTGGCGCATCGCCACCGCCGACCTGATCGATCGCGCCAACGCGGAGTGGCCCGACGCCGAAGCCGAAGTCGCTGCACTGGGGCGCGAGTAGCGGATCATGACCCAGCGCGGCTCGACGGCGGCTCGCGCTGTCCGGCTCGCCCTCGTGGCCGGCGTCGCGGCTGCGGTCATCGTGGGGTGTTCTCCCGGGAGTCCGACGCGCTCGGAATCGAACGGCAGGCCACCTGCAGCCAGCCCGTCCCCAACGGCGCAGACGAGTGATCCCGCGCCAACCACCGGAGAAGGACGGGTCGTCACGAGCGTCCTGTTCAACAACCCGTGGAGTGGCCGCAGGTCGGAGCAATTCCGATTGCAGAACCGAGAAGTCAGGGCGATCGATGGTGCACCGAAGGGCTCCTCGATCTACATAGCCACCTACAGCCTCAGTTCCGGTGAAGTCGGCGACGCCCTCGTTGCCGCGTACCGCCGGGGCGTCACCGTCCGCCTCAACATCGACCCGCACGCCGACTTCATCGAGACGAAGCGGATGCTGAGGGTGCTGGGGACCGACCAGGACCGGGACAGCTACGTCGTGCGTTGCCACCTGGCGTGTGCCTCTGACGTTACCTACCCGCGTCGGGACGGGTCAGGGCTGGTCAAGCCGTACCAGCATGCGAAGTTCCTGGCCATCTCGGAGTCCGGCTCCGAGCGCTACCTGGTGATGTTCCCTTCGGAGAACCTGTCTCCTTCTGCGATCGAGCAGTCGAACGACATGATCGTCCTTGGAGGGTCACGCGCCATCTACGACTTCGTCGTCGAACGGTTCGAGATCATGCGGCAGGATGCCGGCAGCGCAGAGGGTGAGGTCACCAGCGGCAGCGCCACCCTCACCATGTATCCCGTGACGCTCGGGCCGGGGGCCAGGCCGTCCCCGGAAAGCGATCCGTACCGGGAGCTCTTCAGCAATATCACCTGCCGGGTAGACGGAAAGAGGACCATCCTTCGGATCGCCATGTCCATGTGGTCGTTGCCACGGCTCTATCTCGCCCATCGGGTGGCCGAACTCAGCAAGGAGGGCTGCCGGATCCTGGTGATCGGACAGCCGGAGATCGCACAGGGAGGTTGGGATCCGGAGATCAAGGCAGCGCTCACGGTCGCCGGCAGCACGGTCGAGCTCCGGCAGACGACCGGTGGCAAGTGGGTGCACTCCAAGATCGTGACCGTCGACGGCTGGGACGCGCGCGGGGACCGCCTCTTCCTTGCCTGGACGAACAGTGCGAACTTCCTGCTCCAGGGCCTCTACTACAACGACGAGATCGGGATACTGACCACGGATGCAGCAGCGATCCGGACCTACAACCGCCACATCGACGGCATCCTCTCGCGGCACTCGCACCTCGTGGCGCGCTGAGTCAGCCTCTGGCAAGTGCGGCCCGGGCGGCCGCAACAAAGAAGTCCACGGGGTCGCGGTCGCTCGTGTCGCCGAGGTAGTACGTGCCCATGCGCCGGCGGTCTGGACGAAGTGGGTCGGAGCCGAGCATTTCGCTGAGTACGGGTTCGTGGTCCGTGCCCGCGCGAAGGATGTAGGCACAAGCGGCGAGCGGGAACTCGTCGGCCAGATTCGCGGAAACACCGGTGTCCGTCAGCGCGAATGGCTTGCCGGAGATGAGGTAGTCCGAAGCGATGCTGGAGATGTCGCTCACCAGGGCGCTGGAGGCGTTGAAGCACTCGAAGACACTCAGCGATTCAGCGACTTCACTCGTGAGGTGGTTCCCGGGGTGGGCGCGGAGCAGATCGTCGATCCTCTGGATCTGCACACGGGACGCCGCGTCCCGGCTGGAGTAGGGGTGGGGGCGGAAGATCACCCGCGTGCCCAGTCGAAGCAACGCGTCGACCAGCTCGTACCCGAACGCGAGGGAGCCGAAGGTCATGTCCGGAAGGCCACCACGCCACGTCGGGGCATACAGGACGGTGTGCGGGGACGGTGCCGCTGCCTCCCCTGCCCGCTGCACCTCCGCCAGTTGGGGCCGTCCAACGAGCCTGAACTTCTCGGCCGGGATGGAGACGCCGTGGGCGGCGAAACGATCGATCCCGGCCTGTCCCGCAACGAAGATGAGATCGAACATCCCGGTGGTGGGGCTGTAGCTCGGCGGTTTGTCCGAGTCGCCGTGCCCGAGGTGTACATGGGTCAAGTCGAGGAAGCGAACGCCCTGGGCATTCTTGATCTCGTTGTTGACGTAGAAGACCGTCGTGACGGAGTCCGTCAAGACCATCGGCATCGCTTCGACACGCCGGATGAACAGGACCGGCCTGCTGGACACCTCGGCAGCCAGCGCGACGTTCGCCTCCTCGCGGACGAGGATCGCGAACGGCTTGCCGAGCTGTTCCAGGTACGGCAGCCACATCGAGAGCTGGTAGCCGCCCTCCCTGGGGCCGCTGTAGTACACCAAGAACGCGGGCTCGTACGCTTCGACAGCTGCGCGGAGCCTGCGATTCCATGTGCCGCGGCGCTTGGCCAAGGCATCGGCCAACCCGACCCCCGCCCCCGCACCCAACACCAGGACGGTGGCGATGGCCGTCACCACGTCCGCCTGTGGCCAGATGGCGCTGAGGGCGAGCAGCACGGTTGCGACGACCGTGGGGTAGAGGAATGCGCCTGCCGAGGTCAACCGTCCCGGGGTGCGAAACCCTGGCAGGTATCGGGCGTGGGCATCGGGAGTGCAGCGCGGCGCGAGGAAGGGATCGACGGTGACAGCCACAACGGTGGCCAATACCGCGCACAGCGTCCACGGGCTCACCGTCAGGCCGACTGCCTGAGGGGAAAGCGGAATCGAGGCCAGGAGCAGGACCTGGGAAACGGCAAGGCGATCGCCCAGGGCCGGAGCGAGCCAGGCGATGCCTGTCGCAACAACGCAGACGAGCACCAGCCAGAGCATCCGCAGGGAAGGGATCTGGACGACACCGAACACGAGCAGCGCGCTGAGCATGACGGCCGCACGACGTGCTGCCCGGCCCGTGGCAACTCGGCCGAAGGTGGACCACAAGCTACGCATCGTTTTCCTTGCAGATGGCCGGTCCGGGTGCGCTGAGCGAGGTGCCCGCGGGAGCAACCGTGTGGCAGGAGCTTATCGACCTCCAGCGGTCCTGCCACCCGGTCCGAGGGGTCCTAACGCCGGGCGAGTACAACCTTCTTGGTGATGTCAGTGCCGTGGACAGACAAGCCGTAGGTGGCGGCGCTGGGGTACCTGGATGAGCCGATGAACTTCACGCGCAGGCGGAAGCTCCCCTTCGGAACGCCGTTGATGCTGAAGCTCCCGTTCGACAACACGCTGGCGAGCACCTCATGACTGCCACTCGGGCCGGTGAGCAGGCTCACGACTGCGCCGTTGACCCTTGCACCAGTGCTGTCAACCACGGTCCCGGAGATCTTGACACCATGGCCGAGCTTTGTCGGTCCAGCGGCCGTGGCCTTCCCGTACGCCACCACGAGCGGTGTGGCGGCACCCGAGACAACGGAAGGGCTCGCCTTGCCGACCCAGGACGAGTAGTAGTCTCCGCCTCCGGTGTAGGTCGCGCGGACCTTGTAGGTGCCCGGGCGAACGTTCAGGGTGTACTTGCCGTCACCATCCAGGTCGTCCTGGGCGGCCAGTTCGCCGCTGCTGTTGTACGCAACGGCAACCACGTCGCCCGCTGGCGCTCCGCTGATCGTTCCCGTAATCGTGCCCCGGGGAATGACGGTCTTGGCCAGGATGTAGTTCGATTTGTCGCTCTTCTGCTTGCCCGCTTCGTCGACCACGACCACCCGCACGTAGTGGACCTTGTTGGAGCTGAGCCCGGTCAGCGTGATGCTGGCGGTGGCAGTCTTGGTCCCGTACCAGCTGGCGGACTTGGTCATGGCAGTGTTTGCCGCCACCTGGATCCGGTAGCGGTCCGTCGACGCCGGTGCAGGGTTGGACGGTGCCTTCCACTGAATGGTCGCCTGATAGGCCTGTTGTGATGTCAGGCGCAGGTCGTCCGGCGCGGCGAGGGTGTAGTTGGACGTCGTCTTCGACACGCTCGCCGAGGCCCCGGTGATGTCGACGTCGGGCCAGGCGACCCCGTCGGCCGCGGCTGCGGGTAGGGCGGTGTAGAGCTTGACGGTGTATTTGGTGCCCTTCTTCAGGCCCTTCAGGGTGAAGACTGTCGTGCACTGGATCGGAGGCTGGCCGCCGGACGGGGTGGGTGACACCGAGAACCTGAAGCAGGCGTACTGCGCCGACGGGGTCGTCCAGGTGAAGTCGATGGCCGACCCACTCACGTTGTCGGTGCTGATCTTGATGGCCTTCTCGACCTTGTACCCGGTGTCGTAGAACTTGGGATGGCCGGGGACCCGCGAGACCTTGCTCGACCAGGCGCTTGTTCCCTTCACCCGCACCCGGAAGTAGTAGGTGCGACCAGCGGAGAGACGATTGATGATCTGTGTTGGTTTGGTCGATTCGACGACGCTCGCCGACTTGAAGGTGCTCGAGGTGCCGTACTGAATCTGGTACCTCGACGCGCCAGCTTGCGCCTTCCAGCTCAGGCTGACCGCGGTATAGCGAATCTTCGAACTCAAGGCGTATTTGTCGGCAGCCGACGCTCCCAGCGGAGCGGACACCAGCGAGACGACCACCAGGGCAGTCGCAACCAGCAGGGCCGCGGTGTGACGGAGCATCCGGAGAGGGGACCGGCGAATCGTTGTGCTCATCAGCACCCCTTCGCTTGCGTGGCGATCTCTGTCCAGCCCTCGGCATAGACCCCGTAGGCCCGGCGAATGGCCTCGGCGTAGCCGGGGATTGTCGCGCGGGTCGAATCGAAAGTTGTGGTGTGCTCGTCGCTCTGGGTCAGGGACACCACGCCCATGGTTGCCGTACTCGTGACGATCTTGGCCTCGTTACCCGTAGCGGACCCGATAAGGACGAGCTTGGTGTGCAGGGGCACAGGAGAGCATTTGAGCCAGATCCCTGCAGTCTTGATCTTCTTCTTCAGGTAAGAGCTCACCGAGTAGCCCCCGACCGGTGAGGTCAGGAGGATCTTCACGTTGCAGCCATTCTTCTTCAGGCGGGCGAGGCTGGACACGATCTTCTTCGACGCTTCGTCGGTCATGCGGAACATCGCCACGCGAATGCGGTTCTGCACGACACAGTCGACCTTGTCGAACGCCTGCACGTAATAATCGCGCATCGAGGTGGGGGCTGGCGCAAAGGAAAGCGTCGTGCCACGTCCCGAATTCGACTGGTGCTGATATAGCGGATCGACCCAGATGTTGCGCTGCTTCTTGAGCCAGTTCTTCTCGTCAGCCGGAAAGCCCTTGTTGGTGTTGCAGCCGGTCTTGGCGCACACGAGCATCGTGTCGACACGGTCGGCGACGAGCTTCTGGTAGCGGGCATCACCGTAGATCAGCACGCTCTCCTGGTAATAGGACCGGGTCTGGCTACGCGCCCAGTTGCCGGAGGAGGAGAGCACCGCGGAGTCGTCGGAGCCGGCGTTCCCGTCGGACTTGCCCCATACCGTGTGGTCGATCGAGATGATTTTCTCGTGGTTGATGGCATACGGGAAGGTCGTCTTCTTCGCCGTGGTCATGCAGCCGTAACTGCAATAGTAGACGCTGGCAATGTTCTTGAGCCTCGAACTGATCTGGTTGCGTGCAGACTTCGGTGTCGGCTTCGATTCGAGAACGATCGTGATCGAGACGCCACGATTCTTGTGCACCCATTCGAGGGCGTCGTACACGACCTCAGGATCGGTTTCAGGTCGCGATCCCAGCCCAGCGCTGGTCATTGTTCCCAGCGCACGGACGAAGAACATCCCGACACGGATCTTGGCGCCCTTTGCTGCACCACAGATTACCTGCGCGGTCTTGACCATCAACGGCCAGGGCTCTTGGTTGCCGGGATCGCCGAAACCGCGCGTGTCCATGTCGCTGAGGTTGTACCAGACCTCAAGCGGGCGCACTGTGGAAAGCGTGGGGCAACTCCCAGCGGCAGGCTTGGAAAGTTTGCCAGAGCTATCCGTAGAGAAATTGGCCGCAGATGCGGGAACCACGTTCCCGGACCAGGCAACTGTTGCAGAGATCAGCAGGGCGGCAATCTTCATTGTGGTCGATCCAGGCAGCTTCAACATCAATCATTAACCGTCACTATTCGCAGGAGATTCACGCCGGTCGCCTCGATTTTCTTGCATTATCGCTTCAGGAATGAGGCGAGTTGGTTTCCTTCGGTGGGTATAGTCTAGAGCTCCGCGCTTGCCTGAGCAAACATTGTGAGAAGATTGTGGTCGGTTAACCCGTACTGGGCAACGGCATCGAGGAGTTGAGTGACGAGTGATTGGACCCGGTGTGAAGCGGTTCACGGCGCTGCTGGCAGCGGCCTGTTTCGGATGGATCATGCTGGGGCCTGCGCAGCCGGCTCTTGCAGAGGATCTGCTGGTCACGAGCGACCCGTATCGGCACCAGGAGTTGGCGACTCCGCCCGACGGCGTCGTGCTCGCGTTCTCCCGTGACGTGGACGCCGCTGCGGCAAGCATCGTGGTCGCGAACAGCAAGGGCGAAAGCGTCATTGCCAACACGCTCATCGTCGAAGGCACCAACGTCACCGCCCAGGTACGTCCGAACCTGCCCAAGGGCACCTACACGGTGCACTATCGCGTAGACCGTCCCGATGGCGACATCGAGGGCGGGGCTTTCCAGTTCGCCTATGGCAAGGGAAAGTGGACGAACCTCCCCGACGAGCGGTGGTCCGGGCAGCAGGAGCAGCCGTCCGTGCTGGTGTCGCCGAGTGTCGCGCCCACCCCGACGATGACGGAGGCCACCAGCGCGCCTGCGACGTCCTCACCCGTTGCGACACCCACCACCCAGCCGTCGGTTCCTTCGTCGTCACCGACGGCAGTTCCCGCGCCTGGCTCCGGAACCAACCCGTGGCCGTGGGTAGTGGGTGCAGGGGTCCTTGTCGTTGGAGGTGCGACCGGCGCCCTTCTTGCTGCACGGCGTGGCCGCGCGAGGCGCGCTGCGCCCCCCGGTACCTGACCAGACGCGGCGAACAGGGTCGGCGACGCGCACGCTGCGCATCGCCTGCGGTTAGGATGCGGGTCGAGGCAGAGTCCGGTCTGGAGCAGGAGGATCACTGGTGCGGGTCATCACCTATGGGACCTTCGACCTGTTCCACGAGGGTCACCGCCGACTCCTGGAGCGTGCGAAGGCGTTGGGTGACCACCTTGTGGTGGGGGTCACGACCGACAACTACGACAACAGCCGCGGCAAGCTGAACGTCAGCCAGTCGCTGATGGAGCGCATCAAGAACGTCACAGATACCGGGCTTGTCGACGAGGTGATCATCGAGGAGTACGAAGGCCAGAAGATTCACGACATCCAGCGCCTCGGCATCGACATCTTTGCCATCGGGTCGGACTGGGAAGGCCGTTTCGACTACCTGATGGACTACTGCCGGGTCGTCTACCTCGATCGGACCAAGGGCGTCTCGAGCACAGAATTGCGCGCTGAGAACCACGGGATCCT
>JBBRIY010000062.1:0-10344 GCA_038220215.1 Propionibacteriales bacterium | reverse complement strand
AGGTCGAGGGTGTGCACCGGCTTCACCTTCACCCACGACGCGCCGCGCCGTCCGGCGGCGTAGCCGGCGTCCAGCGCCTTGAGAACGACACCTTCGTGGCCGTTGGCCAGCACCTGCTCGGAGAACCGCGACGCCTCGTCCGGGTCGGAGGTGACAAGCCGGTCGACCAGCAACTCGGTCGGCACGAGGCGGGCGAGCCTTTCGAAGCGGACGGTGGTGGGCTCGTCCACCAGGTCGAGGTCGTCGACGTGCAGGAGGTCGAAGAAGAAGGGCGTGAGCCCCGACCCGGCCGAGGCGGTGTCCTGGAACAGCATGGGACGCCCGTCCGGGTGCAGGGCGAGCGCCTCCCCGTCCAGCACGAGGCGGCGGGCGGGCAGGGCCGCGGTGGCTGCGACGACGGCCGGCAGCCGGGCGGTGATGTCGTCGAGGCTCCTGCTGTACACCGAGATCTGGTCGCCGTCGCGATGCACCTGGATGCGGATGCCGTCGAGCTTGGCCTCAACGGCCACCCTCGTCCCGGTACCGAACCTGTCGAAGGCGGACGCGATATCGGGCGCCGAACTCGCGAGCATCGGGAGCACGGGACGTCCGACCTGCAACGTGATTGCCGCCAGTGCCGGGTCGCCACCGGCTGCTGCGGCCACCGCAACCACCGGGATCGAGCCGGCGAACATGGCCGCTCTTCGCACCGCGTCCACTCCGACGGCGAAGGCCTTCGCGATCGCCGGGAGGAGAACCCCTTCCAGTGCACCCTGGCGGGTCTCGCCGGTGATCAGGCCCGTGAGGAACTGCTGCTCGGTAGCCGTTGCGCTGCGCATCAACTCGGCCAGCAGCCCCTGCCTTGCGCCCTGCGACCCGGTTCCGGCAAGCAGGCTCAGCTCGGAGAAGGCCGCATCGACCTCGCCGAGGGTGAGCTGGGGATCCGGCGCCGGCTCGGGAAGGGCCACCAGCGAGCGCCAGCCCACCCCCGTCCGGCGTTGCCGCAGCGAGCCCGAGAGGTAGTGGGCAAGGATCTCGAGCTCCGCGCCGTCGGCCCGCGCCAGGGTCTCCGCGAGCGCGGCCACCTTGGCCGTCCGCGACCCGGTCGCAGCCACCCGCACCGACGTCTCGACCACCTCGTTGAACAGCATGTGCCTACTCTCGCCGATGGTCTGTATTGGGGACGGTTCCTCACTCGGTCCACCGGGACGACTGGACCGAGTTAGGAACCGTCCCCAATCCGGTCCGAACTCGGTCTGGACCAAGTTGGGGACGGTTCCAAATTCGGTCCGAACCGGTCTGGACCGAGTGCGGAACCGTCCCCAACCCGGATCACTGCTGGACCACCCTCCCCTCGACCGCTGGGTCCACCGGCGAGTTGGCTGCGACGTAGTCGATGCTGACCTGGAGCAGGTCGTCACCGGGCTGCGCCACGTCGGTGGCGGACGCGAAGATCGTGTAGCCGTCACCGCCGGTGAGCATGAAGTCGTTGGTCACCAGCCGCACGGTGTCGGAGTCACCGATCGGCGTCTGGGTACCGCCGATGCCGTCTGGTGTCTTCCACATGCCGATCACCTGCGGTGTCGCGCCGTTGCAGGTGAAGGTCGCCCGAAGTCCGGAGACCTGCGGGAACCGTCCGGTGGAGATTGCGGAGTTGCACACCGGCGAGAACCCGTTCTCAAACGCCTGCCGAAGCTGGGCGCCGGTGAGGGTGAGGATCACCGACCGGTTCGCGAACGGCAGGACGGCGAACATCTCACCCCAGGTGATCTCGCAGGCCTGCTCCCCCGCGGACGGCGGGCTGCACACCAGGTCCTGCCGCAGGCCACCGGAGTTGGTGTACGCGGCGTCCACCCCCGGGTACTTGGCGCGCATCGCGTCGGCAACCATGTTGCCCATTGCAGACTCGTGCAGCCGGGTCGGGTCGCGCAGGATGTCGTTGGCCTGCGTGCCGATCACCTGGTTGCGCAGCACGGCCGTCTGCTCGTTGGCGTCGTCGATGATGTCCTGCACGTCGGTGCGGGGGGCAACGCCCAGGTTCTTGGCCACCCGGGTCGCCCCGCCGGCCCACGACACGTCACCATGACGCACCATCAACTGCAGCACTGAGTAGCTTGTGCCGGCGTTGATGCCCTCGGTGACCAGGATCTTGCCCCGCATCAGGTTCGAGATCCGGTGGGTGTGGCCGACGATCATCGCGTCCACCGTGGTGCCCTGCAGAGCGTCGGCGATGGCCAGGATCGGGCCGTCCCACGCGGTGGCCGCCGTGGTGCCGGCAGCGTTGGTGCCGGAGGCGGTGCCCTGGTGGATCACCACGACCTGCACCTTCACACCGCGCTTGCGTAGCCGCTCGGACTCGGCCTTGATGCGTGGCGCCTCGTCGAGGAACGTCAGGCCGGCAGTGGCACCGGCGGAGACCAGTTCCGGGGTCTCCTTCAGTTCTGCGCCGATCACGCCGACCTTCACGCCGTTGACCGTGAACACCTTCGATGGGGTGACCCAGCTCGGCGCCTTGCCGGTGGCGGTGTCGACGATGTTGGTCGCCAGGAACGGGAAGTTGGCCCGGGCCTGTTGCGCCTGAAGGCGCGCCACGCCGTAGTCGAACTCGTGGTTGCCGTAGGACGTCGCGTCCAGGCCCCAGGCGTTCTCGACGTCGATGGCCGGCATGTCCTGCAGCAGCGAGGAGTTGGCCGGGGACGCACCGACATTGTCACCACCGGCGAGGATCAGGTCCTGGCCGGGCAGGTTCGCTGCCTCCTCGTCGAACATGGTCGCCAGGTAGGCGCCACCTCCGACGCGAGCGTTGATCGCGTTGTCGTAGGCACGGGTGGTTGGATCGAGCTGGCCGTGGAAGTCGTTCAGCCCGATCACGTTCACCGGTGTGTAGCCGTAGCCGCGGGCCACCACTCCACGCAGGACGGTGCCTTGGCTGTACTGCGGCTCGGGCACGCCGAGCAGGAACGCCAGCGTCGGCGCCAGGTCGATCGAGCGGGCCTTCACGGAGCCGCGTCCCACGCCCTTGCCGCCGGCGAGGAACGTCGCACGCATATTGGTGTTGCCGCTGAGCTTCTGCACGTCCGGCACGTAACCGTGCTGGCCGAAGAAGTGGGACGGGGCGACCAGCGTGCCCGGTGTCGCGGCGTCGAACTGGTAGGGGACCGCAGAGAACACCACGAGGTCACCGGTACGGGTCGGGTGCGCCATGTCTGCGGTCGAGTTCGGCCCGTTGGGGATGTAGCGGGACTCGGCCTTGGTGAAGGCGCGGTCGATGAGCTTCCAGCCCTCGGCCTTGCCGTCGCCACTCCAGTCGTTGGTGTCGCTGAGCGCGAGGAAGGCGGCCTTGATGGAGGCAACCGTGGATGCCTCGTCGGCTGCGGGCACCTGGGTCATGCCGTTCACCACCGGGTCTCGCCCGGCGAGGTTCAGATAGATCTGGACGGTGCCGCCGGCCCAGCAGGCCTTCGCCTTGCCGATGGTCTCACCGGCAGGCGTCCGGCAGTTGGACGTCTGCGGCTTGCTCAGCAGGCCAAGGTCGACCAGCACCTTCGACGCGTCCAGCGCGAGGAACTGCGGCGCGAAGCCGTGGTCGGAGGAGACGAAGGTCGTCGGGTCGTGGCCAACGAGGGAGCGGGCCAGCTTCAGCGTCGCGTCGGCGCCGGCGTAGGCCTGGCGCAGGTAGTTCTCGCGGGCTGCTACCCGTCCGTCCTTGACGTGGTTGAGGTCCGCGTCGTCATAGGCGGGGTTGCGGTCGCCGTTGGGCAGCTTCTTGGTCAACAGTCCGAGGAACTGGTGGGAGAACTCGTCTGTGGTCGGGAAGCCGGCCAGCAGCAGGTCGGGACGGTAGTGCTTGCCGATGTAGGACAGGATCGGCCAGTGCGCCTTCGTCCAGGCCAGGCCCTGCTGCGCATAGGTGTCCTCGGACACGATGCCGGCCTCGCCGACGGCGAAGTCTGCGGCGGTGGAGGTCGGGAACTTCGCTGCGAGGAACTCGGCAAAGTCGGTGTACCCGGCGTCGCCGGCCCAGTTCGGCCAGGTGGCGATCGCCCGGGTCACGGAGGAATGGAACAGCCGGACCTTCGACAAGTCGGCGCTGAGGGTCTCGACCTTCACCAGCATGCCGGCGGTCTTGCCGTCCAGGCTGCCGCCGCTGATCTTGAGCTTCACGTCGGCCCACTGGCCCTGCTTCAGGTTGCCGACCGCGTCCGCGCCGTTCTTCGCCTTGGCAAGTAGCACGCGGTTGTAGTTGGTCCGGTGGTCGTCGGTGCTGTCGTAGACGTAGGCGTTGAGGCCGTACTTGTCGGTGCCGAAGTCCAGCACCCGCAGGCGCATCTGCTTCGGCGGGCTGTAGGAGCTGGGCACGTTCGTCCAGCCACTGGCCGCGGTGGGGGCAGCGCCGGGGAAGGGATCCTGGCCGGCGTAGCCGTCCGGGTGGTCGAACTGCAGGCCGAGGGAGCTGATCAGGTTCGCGTCGTCGAAGATCTGCGAGCCGGGGGTGCCGACGAAGTTGGTGGCGACGCCCCTGCCGGAATGGAAGGTCCGGTAGTCGACGGTGGGTCCGTTGATCGTGGCGTTCGCGCCGCCGGCCCACTCCACCTGGGCGACCTTGAGGCCGCCGCGCTCCGCCGACTGGGCGATGGTCTCCACCTGGAGGGTGCCGGGGTCGAACGCCGCCGTGCGGGACGAGGCGAAGGTGGCGCCGTTGGTGTGGAACGTGTTGTTCGTCGATCCGGCCACGCCGGGCCAGGCTCCGGTGGCCAGGGTGTACCAGCCGGCGCCGGTGTTCGGTGGCGCCTGCGTGAGCAGGCCGTTGCCGCTGGCCTTCACACCGTTGCGCAGCAGGCCGCGCATGGTCGGCATCTTGCCCTGACTGGCGAAGCGCTCCACCAGGTCCTGACGCATGCCGTCGGCGGCGAAGAAGACCGCCTTGCCCTTGTTGCCGGCGTCTCCGGAGGGCTTCTTGACCGGCGACTGCGGTGCCGGAGCCTGTGGTGTGGCGGTGGCCTGGCTCGGGACGGTGCCGATGAGGCCTGCCATGGTGAGCAGGGCGACGGCGAGCGCGGCTGGACGATGAGTGGACACGTGACCTCCTGAGGGCGAGGAGCATGTTTGGCTCCCTTGCCGAACGTCCTCAACTTGGTATGGGTCGCGGCCATCGAGCAATGCTTACCTTCACTTAGGACAACCACCTCGCCCCAAGTTGTGAGTTAGCCGCCGTAGTCGGAGCCCAACTCACATCTTGTGCGGGTTTTGCGGAAGCGGGCGGGGGCTCGAGCGAAGGGCGGGTGTCGGCCTCCGGCATTACCGTTGCGGGGTGGAGGAACCTCGCACGCGCACCTGGCTGCCGGGCTGGCCGTGCCCGGTGGAGCAGGTGTGGGGCTCGTTCAAGCGGGGGGTCAGCGACCCCACCTACCGCGTGCACGACGGGCTCCACTGGCGGGCACTGAACAGCGCTGGCGGCCCCGCCACCCTCGCGGTGCGCCCGCTGGACGCCGCCGGTGCCGTCGAGGCCCATGCCTGGGGGCCTGGTGCCGAGGCGGTCCTCGACCTGCTCCCCGACCTGCTGGGTGCATCCGATGACCCGTCCGGCTTCCAGCCGCAGCATCCGCTGCTGGTCGAGCTGCACCGGCTGCGTCCGCACTGGCGGTTGGGACGCACGGCTGCGATCTGGGACGCGCTGGTGCCGGTGGTGATCGAGCAGAAGGTCACCGGCCAGGAGGCGACGATCGGCATCCGGTCACTCCTGGCCCGCCACGGGCAACCGGCTCCGGGGCCGGGAGCTGCCCTGAGGCTGCGCACCTTTCCCGCGCCCGACGTCGTCCGCGCGATCCCGTCCTGGGAGTGGCTGGCTCTGCACATCGACCCGGCACGCAGCCGCACCCTCGTCACCGCCGCCCGCGTGGCTGGCACCCTCGAACGCGTCCTGGCGGCCGATCCGTCCCGTGCCGACGAGCGCTTGCGCAGCCTGCCCGGCATCGGCATCTGGACGAGCGCGGAGATCCGGGCGCGGGCCCTCGGCGACGCGGACGCGGTCAGCTTCGGTGACTACCACGTCGCCAAGGACATCGGCTGGGCGCTCACCGGCGTCGAGGTGGACGACGAGGGGCTGGCCGCGTTGCTGGAGCCCTACCGTCCACACCGGCTGCGGGTGCAACGGCTGGTGATGCACGCCGGGCTGCACCGCCCCCGGCACGGCCCGCGGCTGGCACCGCGCACGCACCTACCGACGCGGCGATCGCGCACCTAGGCTGGCCCCACGAACTCGGGGGAGTGACGCGGGGGAGGCGGTGTCAGCGATGGTGCAGACGGTGCCGGCGCTGGTGCCGGGAGATGCCCGTGACCGGGCTTCGGTGGACGCGTTGGCCGGGGTGGCCAACGACCTTGCCGGGGAGTTCCGCCTGCAGCCCCTCCTTGAACGCATCCTGCGCAGCGCCGTCGACCTGCTGGGCTGCCGCAGCGGCTCGTTGTGCCTCGTCGACCAGGTGAGCCACACCTACCGCAAGGAGATCGACCTCGACGAGGGCTGCCAGACCGGCATGGTGTTCTCCCTGGAGGAGGGCGCGACGGGGGCGGTGGCGAGGTCGAGAAAGCCGGTGATCTTCGAGCAGTACGCGCAGGTTCCCAATGGCCACATCCGCCCTCTGGAGGACCGCTATCGCCGCGCCGTCATCGGCGTCCCGATCATGCTTCGCACCGACCTGATCGGTGCTGTCATCGTCTTCGCCTCCTCCGACACGCAGCGGTTCGACGCCGCGGATGCCCAGCTGCTGCAGCGGTTCGCCACCCATGCGGCGATCGCGATCGCCAACTCCCGCCTGCACCAGGAGTCGAGTGAGCGGGCAAAGGCCGCGGCGGTCGCCGCAGAACGTGAGCGGGCCATGCTCGAGGTGCACGACAGCATCGGACGCGGCCTCGCGACCATCGCGCTGCGCATCGCCGACGCACACACGATCGCCAGCCACGGCGGTGACCCGCTGCCGGCGCTCACCCTTGCCCAGCAGGCCGCGCAGGAAACCATGAACGAGGGTCGTCGCGCGATCTGGGGTCTCGGGCCTGCCGGGCTGGGCGCGCGTCCGCTCGACCAGAGCATCGGGCTCGAGTTGGAGTGGGTGCAGGCGACCTCAGAGCTGGTGCCGACGTTCCGGGTGTTCGGCGAGCAGCAGCCGCTGGCTCGCAACGTCGAGGCCCAGGTGCTGCGGATCGTGCAGGAGTCGCTCACCAATGTCGTCCAGCATGCGCGCGCGTCGATGGTGCGGGTCGGTCTGGTCTACGGGTCGGAGGGCATCGCCGTCATCGTCGAGGACGACGGGTGCGGCTTCGACACCGAGACCAGTGGACGGCAGGGCGTGGGGCTCTCCGGGCTGGTTGCCCGCGCCGCGCAGGTGGGCGGACGGGTGCGCATCGACTCCACTCCCGGCTGGGGCACCCGCATCCGGGCCGACCTGCCGTATCGCGCTGCGCTGAACGGGAACAACGAGGGCCCACGGCTGCGGGTGGTCGTGGTGCACCAGGTTCCGGCGATGCGTACCGGACTGGTCCGCCTGCTCGACCAGAGCGAGCCGGGCGTCCAGGTGGTGGCGGAGGTCGCCGAGTTCGGGCCGGCCGTCGAAGCCGTCCGGCTGCTGCGGCCTGACGTGGTGCTGGCCGGCACCCGCGTCCACGACGCCACCGGGGCAGAGCTCGTCGCCGGACTGCGCGCCGCGTCCGCAGCCACCGGGGTGATCGGCGTGATCGACGCCGGGACGCCGGAGGCCGACCTGCGCGACTGGGCAGCGGCCGGCGTCCGCGGCTTCGTGCAGGCCGACGTCGATGCGACCACCCTTGGCCGGGTGGTGGTCGGGGTCGCCCGGGGCGACGTCCTGGTCTTCGGCGGTGTGCTCGCCCAGCTCGGCGGCATGCCGGCCGTCGACGGCGACGGGCTCACCGGACGTGAGCACGAGGTTCGCCAATTGCTCGACCAGGGCCTGGCCGACAAGCAGATCGCCAGCCGCCTCGGCATTTCTGTGAAGACGGTGGAGAAACACGTCAGCTCGATCCTGCGCAAGGGCGGCGTCCACTCCCGCACGGAGCTCCTCGCCCGCGTCTGACCCGGATCTGGGGACGGTTCCTGGTTCGGTTCACACCCCGCTTTGGCGCGAACATGGGGACGGTTCCCGGTTCGGTCCACGTTGGGCTCAACTGGACGGTTCTCGCGGGTCACGGAGAACAAGCGGAACCGTCCCCAGGTTCGCGCCAACCGGTTATCTGGCGCGAACGAGGAACCGTCCCCAGGTTCGCGCCAACTGGTGATCTGGCGCGAACCAGGAACCGTCCCCTATTTCGCCAACCCCACCGGGGCGACCCCCAGAGGGTGTGGGGGGATTACCCCATATGCCGGGCGGGTGGCCGTTCCTAGGGTGAGGCTCAATCTCAGTGCGGAGGGGAGCAGCGGTGGCCGTCCAGCGCCTTTCCGACATCCTGGCGCCTGCTTTCGCGGAGCGCTACGGGGTGCCGGCGATCAACATCGTCAACGACCTGACCATGGAGAACGTCCTCGCCGGGGCTGTGGAGGCCCGCTCGCCGGTGATCCTGCAGACGTCGGTGAAGACCGTCCGCTCCGTGGGTGCAAGGACCCTCTACGCCATGTGGCACTCCATGACCGCCGGCATCGAGGTGCCGTGCGCCCTGCACCTCGACCACTGTCCCGACCGCCAGGTGATCACCGATTGCCTGGCCGCCGGATGGAACTCCGTGCTCTTCGACGCGTCCCAGCTGGACGTGGCAGAGAACCAGCGCCAGACCGTCGAGGTCGTCGCGGAGGCCCGCCGCTACGGAGCGGACGTGGAGGGCGAGATCGAATCGATCACCGGCCAGGAGGACGGTGTCGGCTCCGACGAGGAGTCCAAGCGCCAGAGCCTCGAGGTCACCTTGCGCTACCTCGAAGCCACGAACGTGGACGTTTTCGCGCCGGCCATCGGCAATGCACACGGCACCTACAAGCGGGCGCCGGTGCTCGACTTCCAGCGGGTCTCCGACATCGTCGCCGCCCACCCGGTGCCGATCGCACTGCACGGTGGCAGCGGCCTCACCGATGACCAGTTCCGCGACTGCATCGGACGCGGCTGCGCCAAGGTCAACATCTCGACGGCCCTGAAGGAGACCTTCATGCAGTCGAGCCTCGCCTTCCTCAAGGACGCCGAGGCCAAGGGCAAGTGGGATCCGCCGACGCTGTTCGAAGATGTCGGCGACGCTGTCCGCGACATGACACGGCACTATGCCGACGTCTTCGGCAGCTCCGGCAAGGCGTGACGTGCCGGCGCTCATCTTCGACTGCGACGGTGTGCTGGCCGACACCGAGAAGGACGGCCACCTTCCCGCCTTCAACGAAGCCTTCGCCGAGTTCGGCCTGCCGATCCACTGGGACGAAGCCACCTATCAACAGAAGCTGAAGATCGGCGGCGGCAAGGAACGCATCGCCAGCGAGTTCAACGACGGCGCGGAACGCACCGACCTCATCAAGCAGCTGCACGCCCGGAAGACCCAACTCTTCACCGACCGGGTGGACGCGGGCCTGCTCCCCGGCCGTCCCGGCATTCACCGGCTGATCGCCGACGTCCTCGCAGAAGGCTGGACGGTGGCCGTCGCGTCCACCTCTGCGGAGCCGTCCGTCCGCGCCGTCCTGGAGCACGCCGTCGGCACCGAGCTCGCCGGCCGCTGCCACGTGTTCGCCGGCGACATCGTTGCGAAGAAGAAGCCCGCGCCCGACATCTACGCCAAGGTGCTCGCCGACCTCAGCCTCGACCCGTCCGCCTGCGTGGTCGTGGAGGACTCCGGCATCGGTGTGGCCGCAGCACGCGGCGCCGGGCTCACCACGATCGTCACCATCAGCGCGTTCACCGACGACGACGACTTCACCGGCGCAGCCCTCGTGCTCAGCCACCTCGGCGATCCCGGCGACCCGCTCACCGTGATCGCCGCGCCAGCCGGCGTCAGCCCCGACGGCATGGTCACGCCTGCCCACCTCGAACAACTGCTCGCAACCAACCAGGAGGAAACCAGATGAGTGGCTCCATCACCGACGTCGAGTTCGTTATGCGGAACCTCGCGGAGAACATCGTCGCCAACGAGACGTACTTCGGGGAGCTTGACGCTGTGGTGGGCGACGGCGACTTCGGCTACTCGCTCGCGCGGGGGTTCGAGATCGTCATCGAGAATTGGGAAAGATACGACCGCAGCGATCCGGGAGTATTCATCACCAAGATCGCCGCTGCCGTGTCGGCGCGCATCGGCGGCACGTCGGGCCCGATCTGGGGCACGGCCATGCTCCGGGCCGGGGTGCAGCTGAAGGAGCACCCGCAGATCGAGGGCACCGACGTCGTGCGCGCCCTC
>JBBRIY010000061.1:0-10473 GCA_038220215.1 Propionibacteriales bacterium | reverse complement strand
TCACGGAGACCGGCCCGCGGCCCGGCCTTCCCGGGGTGCGCTTCCACGGGTCTCCGCTCAAACTCGTCGGCGGCCGGGCCACGATGCGCGAGTACGACGTGCCGCTCGATGCCTTCTCCGCCGGGGGTCAGCTGTACGGCTTCTTCACCTCCAACCACTTCCACCGCCGCCGGGTGATGGGACGCTCCGTCCTCGCCCGCGCAGAGGACCCGCGCCTGGTGATCGACCCGGCGAGTCGTCGCGCCCCGGTGCGATTCCGGGTGCTCGGCACGTTCAGTGACCGCCACTTCATCAACGTCTCCACCCAGTTCGTCGGCGACGACCTGCTGATCTGGGGCAGCGGCCCCTACCGCGCGTCGGAGCCACGCCTGGCCAAGCTCGACGGCGAGGCGCTCGCCCGGCTGGCGACCGCTCGGGACAGCGGCCACCTCGGCGTCCGCTACTGGGACGGCGACGCCTGGTCGGAGCGGGAGGACGACGCGGCTCCCCTGTGCAGCCCTGCTGCGCTGGGGGAGCTGTCGGTGCGCTGGGTTCCCGCGGCCGGGGCCTACTTGATGCTGGCCGGCTCCGGACCGGAGGACCCGATCGGGCCGGCGATCACACTGCGCGTCGCAGCCAATCCGTGGGGTCCGTGGTCGCCGCGGCTGCGACTGCTCGACTGGGTGGCCACCGGCATGTCCCACGACGACCCGTTCACGCGGTTCATCAAGGCCACTGGTGAGGGTGACCCGGTCGGCGACCGGATCTTCCCCGGACAGGCGGACGGCACCGGCGCCGCCTACGCCCCGTACCTGTTTGACGCCCGTCCCGACGGTGACGAACTCGTGCTGCGCTACACGCTCTCGACCTGGAACCCTTACCAGGTGGTGCTCATGCAGCACCGGCTGCGCTGGCCTCCCGTAGTCTTTGACCGGCTTGCGTGAGGGAGGTACGGGTGCAGACCCAGCGAATTCGGACGGTGGCGCTGCGCGCGCTGCTGTTCCTGCCACCTCTGCTGGCCGCGTACTACATCGGCGGCACCCAGATTCCCGGCAGCACCCTGTGGCCCTGGCACCCCAACATGATCGACCTGGACGTCTACCAGCGCACCGGCCAGAAGCTGCTCGCCGGTGGCGACATCTTCGACGCCGCCGGCCAGCTGCCGTGGATCTACCCTGCGTTCGCCGCCATGCTCACCGTGCCGTTCGCCGTTCTCCCGTTCGTGGTGGCCGCCTTCGTCTGGCTGACGTTGTGCACGGCTGCGCTCGCGGCGATCTGCTACCGGCTCGGCTACAACGGGTGGCGCCTGAGCCTGCTCACCACGGTCCTGATCCTGTTGTGCCAACCGGTGCGCGACACCCTCGGCTTCGGCCAACTCGCGATCTTCCTTGTGGCAGCGGCGGTGCTGGACTCCATGCCCGGCCCGCGGCTGTTCCGCCGCCGGATCCTGCCGGAGGGCTGGCTGGTCGGCGTCGTCACCGCCATCAAGCTCACCCCGGCCGTCGTGGCTGCCTACAACTTCTTCGCTGGACGCCGGAAGGCTGGCCTGGTGGCGTTCGCGGCCTTCCTCGCCGCGACCGCCATCGGTTTCGTCGTGCTGCCGCAGGCGTCACTGTCCTACTGGCTGAAGCTGGCCACCGGCGACTCCGGCCTGAACTCGGGCATCCTCTACGCGTCCAACCAGTCGGTGATGGGCGTGTGGAACCGGCTCACCGGCGAACCCAGCAGGGGCGGGCTGGTGCTCTGCGCGCTCGTTGTGGCCCTCGGCATCTGGGCCGCGGTCCTCATGCACCGCAGCGGGCAGGTGGCCTTCGCACTGTGCCTCGCCGGCCTGACCAGCCTGCTGGCCTCCCCGATCTCGTGGTCGCACCACTACGTGTGGGTGGTGCCGCTTGGCCTTGTCCTCTGGCAGGCGCGGGACCTGCCCGCCTATCTGCGCTGGCCCGGGCTCGGCTACGCCCTGTGGGGGGCGCTGGCACCGTTCATGCTGCTGCCGATGGGCGGCGAACTCGAACTCCACTACACGTGGTGGCAGCAGGTGGTCGTGAACATCGGCGTGTTCGCCGGCGTCACGCTGCTGGCCGTCTCTGCCGGAACGGCGCTGGGCCGGTGGGGACGTGCCCACCGCACCGCCGGCGTTGCCGAAGAGGTGCCGGCATGAGTCGCGCCACCCGCGGCTGGTTCACCGCCGCCGCCCTGTTGACCTTCGCCTCCGTCGTGATGGGCGCTGTCGTGTGCGCGACCCAGTCGGGCGCCGCCTGCCCCAATTGGCCGGGTTGCTATGCCGACAGTTTCGCGCCCGCAGTGCAGCTCAACCCGATCATCGAGTTCGCCCACCGGCTCATCGCCGCGGCCACCGGCCCGGCAGTGCTCGTGGCAGCGATCCTCGGACGTCGGCTTCCTGACCGCCGGCCGCGGGTGCTGGCCTGGCTCGGGCTGGCCGGCACGCTCGCTGCCGGGGTGTTCGGCATGCTGACCGTGAAGGTCGGGATCCCGTGGTGGCTGGGCATGGTCGACCTCGGCTGCGCCCTGGCAGCCACCGTCTGCCTCATGCTGGCCCGGGTCCTGATCACGCCCGGGGCCACCTGGGCGCCCACCCGGACGGCGCGGATCGCCTGGGCTGCAGTCGGTGTCCTTGCTGCCCTGCACCTGAGCGGCATCGCCGTCGCCGGCCCCGCTTCGTTCACGCGCTGCCTCAGCTGGCCGCTCGGCGTGCTGCCCGCCGACCGCTGGCCGCTGCTGCAGTCGTTGCGCCTCTGGCTCGCCGTCGCCGCAGCCGGACTGATCATGACGGCAGCCGTGCGTGCGTCCGGACGCCGTGGTCTGTGGCGGGTCGGCGTTCCGGCAGGTGTCCTCGTGCTGGCAGAGATCGCTGTCGGTGGGGCGCTGCTGATCGGCCCGGCAGGGCTCCTCGGCCGCACCGCCTTTGCCGTGCTCGCCACTGGCGTGTTCGGTGCAACGGCCCTTCTGGCCGCCCGCGCGTCGGTGTCCGTCACCGCCGGGGAAGCCGCAGGGCAGACCATGATCCCGGCAGTCCTCTCCACGGAATAGCGACCACGCTAAGCTAGTTGAGTCTGGTGAACTCAACTTTACGAGGAGACAACCAACCCGATGGATACAGAGAAGCTGACCACCCGTAGCCGGGACGCCGTTTCGGCTGCTGTGCGCACTGCACTCACCAACGGAAACCCCACGGCGGAGCCCGTCCACCTTTTGCACGCACTGCTGCTGGTGCCGGAGAACACGGTGGCCCCGTTGCTGTCCTCGATCGGCGTCGACCCCGCCGTCGTTGACGCCGCTGCGCGGGGCGCCATCACCAAGCTGCCGTCGGCCCAGGGCTCCTCTGTCAGCCAGCCGGCGATGTCCGGCGGCCTCGCCCGGGTGCTGGCGGACGCGGAGACCCGCGCCCAGCAGCTCGGCGACCTCTTCGTCGCCACCGAGCACCTGTTGCTCGGCCTCTCCGCCGTCCAGACCGACGCCCGCAAGATCCTCATGGACCTCGGCGCCACGACGGAAAAGCTCGCCAAGGGTTTCGCTGATTCCCGCGGCGAGAAGCGGGTGACCTCAGCGGAGGCGGAAGGTGCCGAGTCGGCCCTCGACCGCTACTCGATCGACCTGACGGCCCGCGCCCGCGAAGGCAGGCTCGACCCGGTGATCGGCCGTGACGCCGAGATTCGCCGCGTCGTGCAGGTGCTGGCCCGACGTACCAAGAACAACCCGGTGCTGATCGGTGAGCCCGGTGTCGGCAAGACCGCCGTCGTTGAGGGCCTCGCGCAACGGGTGATCGCCGGCGACGTGCCCGACTCGCTGCGTGGCCGCAAGGTCGTCTCGCTCGACCTGGCATCGATGGTGGCCGGAGCGAAGTACCGCGGCGAATTCGAGGAGCGGCTCAAGGCCGTCCTGAACGAGATCCGCGACGCCGAGGGCAAGATCATCACCTTCATCGACGAGCTCCACACCGTCGTCGGGGCCGGGGCGACCGGCGACTCCTCGATGGACGCCGGCAACATGCTCAAGCCGATGCTCGCCCGCGGCGAGCTGCGGATGATCGGTGCGACCACTCTCGACGAGTACCGCCAGCGGATCGAGAAGGACCCCGCCCTCGAACGCCGTTTTCAGCAGGTCTTCGTCGGCGAGCCCAGCGTGGAGGACACGATCGCGATCCTGCGCGGTCTCCGGCAGCGCTACGAGGCCCACCACAAGGTGCGGATCACCGACTCGGCCCTCGTCGCAGCCGCGACCCTTTCCGCTCGCTACATCACCAGCCGCCAGCTCCCCGACAAGGCCATCGACCTGATCGACGAGTCGGCGTCCCGGCTGCGGATGGAGATCGACTCCTCGCCGGAGGAGATCGACCAGCTGCGTCGCGACATCGACCGGATGACCATGCAGGCCTTCGCCCTGGAGAAGGAGGAGGACCCCGGGTCCCGCGAGCGCTACCTGCGGCTGACCGCAGCGCTGGCCGACGCCAAGGAGGAGCTCCGTGGGCTGGAGAGCCGCTGGGAGGCGGAGAAGTCCGGGCTGAACCGGGTCGGCGAGATCAAGGGGGAGATCGACAAGCTCCGGATCGAAGCCGAACGCGCCCAGCGCGAGGGCGACCTCACCAAGGCCTCGGAGATCCTGTACGGCCAGATCCCCGGACTGGAGGCTGAGCTCGAGAACGCGACCGAGCAGGAATTGAACACCACCTCGATGGTCAGCGAGGAGGTCTCGGCCGCCGACATCGCCGAGGTCGTCGCCGCCTGGACCGGGATTCCCGTCGGCCGGCTGCTGCAGGGCGAGAGCGAGAAGCTGCTCACGATGGAGGACCGGCTCGGTGAGCGCCTGGTCGGACAACGACCCGCCGTCCAGGCCGTCGCTGACGCCGTCCGCCGGTCGCGGGCGGGTATCTCCGACCCGAACCGTCCCACGGGCTCGTTCCTCTTCCTCGGACCCACCGGCGTCGGCAAGACCGAGCTGGCCAAATCGCTGGCCGACTTCCTCTTCGACGACGAGCACGCCATGGTGCGCATCGACATGAGCGAGTACGGCGAGAAGCACACCGTTTCCCGGCTGGTCGGGGCACCTCCCGGCTACATCGGCTACGAGGAGGGCGGCCAGCTCACCGAGGCCGTCCGGCGGCGTCCCTACTCCGTCGTGCTGCTGGACGAGGTGGAGAAGGCCCACCCGGAGGTGTTCAACATCCTGCTGCAGGTGCTCGACGACGGCCGCCTGACCGATGGCCAGGGCCGCACGGTCGACTTCCGCAACGTGATCCTCATCATGACCTCGAACCTGGGTTCGCAGTTCCTGAGCAATCCGGCCCTGCACGCCGACACCAAGCGCGAGTCGGTGATGGGCGTCGTGCGGCAGGCGTTCAAGCCCGAGTTCCTGAACCGGCTCGACGAGATCGTCATCTTCGACGCCCTCGGCATCACGGAGCTCACCCGCATCGTCGACATCCAGCTCAAGCGCCTGAACCAGCGCCTTGCTGACCGCCGCATCGAGGTGGACGTGACCCAGGCGGGCAAGGACTGGCTGGCGCTCACCGGCTTCGACCCGGTCTACGGCGCCCGTCCGCTCAAGCGGCTCGTGCAGACCACCATCGAGGACGGACTCGCGCGCAAGGTGCTGGCCGGCGAGATCACCGACGGCGACACCATCGCTTTCGACGTCAACGCCGACCAGACCGGCCTGATGGTGGTGCAATCGGTGCCGACCAGCTGAGGCCGGTCGTCTGTCGTCAGGACGTGAATTCGATCTTCACGCTGCGCCCGGAGAGCGTTGCGTAGACGAAGCGGATGGTGGCGTAGCCATGCCAACGATGCCCGTCGGTGGAGGTGCAGTACACCCGGGTCTTCACGGACACCTCGGCGTGCGCACTGCCCGCCGAGTCGAGGATCGGCTTGAGCTTTTGCATCGCGCTCCCACCGCTGGTCACCTGCCAGTCGATGCTTGAGGGACGCACCTCGTTGCCATTCGGCATGGACAGGTCGGCGGCGCAGTCGGCAGGAGTCAGCGAATTCTTCTTCAGGCACCAGTTCAGCTTCGCCTGAGCGGCCTTGCGGATGGCGGAGATACCCGAGGCGGTCAACGTCAGCTTCGCCTTCCGCACATCTCCGGACGCCGCCCCATTCTTGACCTGCACCTTGCCCCCCGACACCGTGAACCAGCCGTTCGGCGTCGTGATGGTGTATCTGCCCGGGAAGACCGTTGGGCTGGTGTTGGGCAGTTTCCTGCCATTGATTCTCAGGTCGGCCCCTGCGGTACGGGACAGGTCGAGCGGCAGTGGGGCAGCGACGGCATCGAGCACCCAGGTGCCGTTGGCACGGGTGACCTCGAAGGTGGTGCTGACCGGGGTTCCGCCGAGCTTGTAGGTGGCCTGAACGGTCTGATGGTCGCCGCCGGTTCCCTCGGCGGCCTTGATGTCGGTGATCGGGGCCACCGCGCGGTTCGCCGCCAGCATCTCATCGGTGAGCAGCGACTGCTCGATCGGCCGTTTCGCGCCGTAGGCGATGGCGGACGCAGCGTCGCCGCTGGCGACAGCCTTGAGGTAGCCCTTGACCGCGGCGGCGCCCGTTGCCGACGGGGGTACGGTCGCGCCATTCGTCCCGCCGGCCGTCGTGGCCAACGGGGTGGGAACCGTGCCGCCGAGGATGGGGAGCGTGAAGACCGTGATCAGGCCGAGGATGACAACTCCGCCAACGATGCCGACGGTCAGTGCGCCGTTCCCCTTGGGGTTGGCCGGCGGCTGGTCGTCCGGGACGGAGGGCGGCTGGACCGGCGGGTGGTACGCCTCCCCCGCATAGCCCGGGGGATACTGATAGGCCCGGTACTGCTGCGGCTGATAAGGATGTTGCCCGGATACCGGCGTTTGGGGGGTGGGCTTCTCGCTGGGAGGTCCGGGCCTGTCGTTCACGTCGACTCCAGCTCGTCGGGGGCAGCGCCGGGCCGCTCCGGCGTCCTTCAGATTAGCGGGCCACAACCGGCTCCGGGCACGGTTTGATCATGACCCCGGCAGCCTCGGCCGCCTCGCCTCAGGCGCCGAAGGTGATCTGCACCTTGTTCCCGGTGAGCGTCGCGTACACATCATGGATGCTGGTGTAGCCGCGCCAGCGCCGCCCGTTGGTCGAGGCGCAATCCACCCTGGCCTTCACCGAGACCTTGGCGACAGCGGTGTCGGCACCAGCGAGGGTTGGCTTGAGCTTTCCCATCGCGCTGCCCCCGCTGGTCACGACCCAGGTGATCGACGATGAGCGAACCGTGTTCTTGCCCGGCAGGAAGACGTTGAAGGCGCACCCCGCCGGCGCCAGCGACTTCTTCTTCACGCAGGCCTTCAGCCTGGCCTGGGCGGCCTTGCGGATGGCCGAGATGCCGGAGCCGCTCAGCGACAGCTTCGCCTCCTGCGCCTGCGCGGACCCCGTCGCGTGGGCGACCTCGACCGTGCCTCCCGACACCTCGTACCACCCGCTCGCCGGCGCGACGGTGTACCTGCCCGGGAAGACCGCCGGGTTGAGGTTCAGCAGTTGCGTCCCGTTGATGGTCAGGTCGACCCCCTCCATGCCGGAGAGGTCGAGCGGCAGCGGCGAGGCGACGGCGTCGAGCAGCCAGGCGCCGTTGACGCGGCTGACCTCGAAAGTGGTGTCGACTGGCGTTTCGCCGAGGGTGTAGGTGGCCCGGACGCTCTGGTGGTCGCTGCCCATCCCCTCGGTAGTGGTGATCCCGGTGATCGGGGCGATCTCCCGGTTCGCGGCGAGCAACTCGTCCGTGAGCAGCGACTGCTCGATGGGTCGCTTCACAGCGAAGGCGATGGCGGAAGCCGAGTCGCCCCTGGCGATGGCCTCGAGGTAACCCTGGACCGCGGCGGCCGCCGTTGCCGACGCCGGTACGGCCGTCCCCGTCGTCGCGCCGGCCGTGGTTGTGAGCGGGGTGGGGACGGCGCCGCTCGTCGGGGTGCTCTTCGGGAGCGCGAAGACCGCGATCACGCCGAGGACAACCACCCCGGCGATGATGCCGAGGATCAGCCCGCCCTTACCCCCGGGCTTGCCCGGCGGCGCCTGACCGGCCGGACCGTAGGGCGGCGGGTAGGGCTGCTGGACCTGCGGTCCGTACGGCTGCTGGCCCGGGTAGGGCTGCTCGCCCGGGTAGGGCTGCTGGGGGCCTGCGTAGGGTTGCTGGCCGGGATACGGCTGTGGGGGCTGCGCGCCGTAGGTCTGGCCGGGGAAAGGCTGGTGCCCCGGATAGGTCTGCCCCGGATAGGCCGCGGGGTACTGCTGGGGAGGGTACGGCTGCTGCTGATGCTCCTGCGGCGGCAACGGCTGGGTCGGATAGGGCTGCTGTCCGGGGACGGGCACACCTGGGTTGGGGCCGCCGGTGGGTTCCGGCTGTTGATTGTCGGTCACGGCGACTCCAGCTCAATCAGGTTGGCCAGCGCCGGCCACGCTCCGGCGTGCCTTCACACTAGTGGGTGGCGGCCCGTCGACGGAGTCTGGCGGGCGCCGCGGCGGGTAGGCTCCGACCCCATGAACCGTGTCGTGCCTGCCCCCGACGACCGGCGCGCGTTCATGGTGATGCATGGCAAGACCGAACAGTCCTGGGTCGACCCGACCGATCCGCTGCGCCTGGAGTTCGAGTACGTCCAGCGGATCGCGGAAGTGCTGGACGAGACCATCTTCACCCGGCCGACGACAGAGAACCTCCGGGTCATCCATGTCGGGGGTGGGGGACTCACGCTGCCCCGCTTCGTTGCCGCGCGGCGTCCCCGCACGGCACAGGTGGTGCTCGAGCCGGATGAGGAGCTCACGGCCGCTGTGCGCGAGAAGCTGCCGCTGCCCCGCCACTCCGGCATCAAGGTGAGGCCGGTGGACGGGCGCACCGGCGTGGCCGCGCTGCCGTCGGGGTGTGCAGACACCGTGATCATCGACGCGTTCGCCGGCGCCAGCGTTCCTCCGGAACTGGCGACCGTCGAGTTCTTCACGGAGGTCGCCCGCACCATGCGTCCCGGCGGCCAGGCGGTGATGAACCTCACCGACTCGGCCCCTTTCGGCTGGGCGAAGCGCTGCCTGGCAGGCATTGTGGCCAGCTTCGCTGAGGTGGCGGTCAGTGCAGAAGTGCCGGTGTGGAAGGGGCGCCGCTTCGGCAACTTCGTCGCTGTCGGCGGCACCGACCTCCCGTTGCAGGCCCTGGAACGCCGGCTGCAGCGCGCCGGGTTCCCCTACCGCCTGCTCGCCGGACGAGATCTGTCCCGTTGGCTGGCCGGTGCCGCACCGTTCACCGACGAGGATGCCGAGGGCTCACCGTCACCGGCATGGAGCCGGGGCTGGTTCTCCTGAGCCTCCGGTAGTTTGCTGCCATGGCAGCACGCGAAGAGCTCATCGAACAGGTCACGTCGTTGGCGGTTGTGCGGGGGAAGGTCACCCTCGCCTCTGGCAAGGAGGCCGACTACTACGTCGACCTGCGCCGGGTGACACTGGACGGGGCAGCGGCCCCGCTGGTCGGTGAAGTGATGACGGATCTGGTCTCGGACTGGGACTTCGAGGCCGTCGGCGGGCTCACGCTCGGTGCTGACCCCGTTGCCGTCGCCATGCTGCACCACGCCGCCCATGCCGGGGGCCGGCTCGACGCGTTCGTCGTCCGCAAGGAATCCAAGGCACATGGCCTCCAGCGCCGCATCGAGGGCACCGAGGTTGCCGGACGCCGGTGCCTGGTCGTCGAGGACACGTCCACCACGGGTGGTTCGGTGATGACGGCCGTGGAGGCCGTCCGCGAGGCCGGGGGAGAGGTGATCGGCGTCGCAGTGATCGTCGACCGCAGCACCGGGGCGAAGGAGAAGATCGAAGCCGAAGGCGTGCCGTACCGGTTCGCCATCGGACTGGCCGACCTCGACCTGTCCTGACCCTCCGCAAGCTCAGGGAACGTTGGGGGTCAGCTCTCGACCAGCGGAGGGGGTCTGCCGTTAGGCTGGGCCTGCCTGGCCGTGAGCGGCCGGGACCGTCCCTTGGATTGGAGACCTGGAATGATGAGTGGTGGCCTGATCTTCTTCATCGTGGTGTTGCTGGTCGTGGTCGGCGTGGCCTTCTACGCGATCTCGCTGTACAACGGCTTCGTCCGGTCCCGGAACCTGATCCAGGAGTCCTGGCGCCAGATCGACGTCGAGTTGAACCGGCGGTATGACCTGATCCCCAACCTCGTCGAGACGGTGCGGGCCTACGCAGCCCACGAGCGCAACACCCTCGAGGGCATCACCCGGCTCCGCAACCAGGCCGCAGCGCTCGCGCAGGCCGGCGGCGGCCAGGTGACCCAGGAGCGGGCACAGGTCGAGGAGCAACTGAGCGGCGCCGTCCGTAACCTGCTGGTAAGCGTCGAGGCCTACCCCGACCTGAAGAGCAACGTGAACTTCCTCGAGCTGCAGCGCGAGCTGACCGCGACAGAGGACCGCATCGCCGCTGGGCGCCGCTTCTACAACGCCAACGTGCGCAACTACAACACCCAGGTCGAGTCCTTCCCCTCGAACGT
>JBBRIY010000060.1:0-10539 GCA_038220215.1 Propionibacteriales bacterium | reverse complement strand
GTCGACGTCAACAAGAACTACTGGTCCTACTGGCATGCCACGCGGAAGTCGGACGGGACCTACTCCGGCTGGAGCTACTCCTCCCAGGGCTCAAACAGCTATCACCCGAGCGCGGGCACTGCGGACGGGTGGCGCTACCAGCCACTCGCGGACGGCAAGGTGGCCCCCGGCGCCGCACCGCCCAGGATGCAGGCCGCAGCTCCCAAGCCGACCGCGAAGCCCACCCCGAAGCCCACCAAGCCCACGGCGAAACCCACGGTGACGGCCAAGGCGACGGCGACGGCGTCCCCCACCAGGACCACGGCAGCAGCCACGACGTCAGCGACTCCCCCAGCGGTTTCGCCGGAGCCGGTCGAGACCGCACTGGTGGCAACAGACGAACCAGTCGAATCCGCGACGGTCGAGCCCGTCGGGGACTCCTCCCCCACTGACAACGGCAGCCCGGTCGGCGCCATCGCCGCTGGTGCTTTCGTCGTTGTTGGCGGTGCGGGCGTCGGCGGCTGGTGGCTCCTGAAGGGACGACGACGCTGACCACCGTGCATCCCTGGGCCTGGTGGTGCTGGGCGATCGGAATCGGGATCGCCGTCAGCGGAACCACCAATCCGCTGCTGCTCGCACTGATCGCGACCGCAGTGGTGGTGGTCGTCATGCTGCGACGCAGCAACGCCCCCTGGGCCAGGTCGGTGAGGGCTTACCTGTACCTCTCCCTCTTCGTCATCGGCATGCGGGTGTTCTTCCAGGTCCTGATCGGCACCGGCTCCGGGGAGACCGTCCTCTTCGCCCTTCCCGAGATCCCGCTCCCGGAGTGGGCAGCGGGTATCCGCCTCGGCGGCCCGGTCACGGCTGAAGGGCTGACCAACACGCTCTACGACGCGCTGCGGCTGGCCGTGATGCTGCTGTGCATCGGCGCAGCGAACGCACTGGCCAATCCCCGCAGGGCCCTCCGGTCCGTGCCGGCGGCGCTGTACGAGGCCTCCGTTGCCGTCGTCGTCGCCCTCAGCGTCGCGCCCCAACTGATCGAGAGCGCGCAGCGCGTGCGCAGGGCACGCCGGCTGCGCGGTGAGCCGGCCAAGGGGCTCGGCGTCCTCTCCACGGTTGCGATGCCGGTGCTCACCGATGCCATCGAGCGGTCGCTCGCGCTGGCCGCCGGAATGGAATCCCGAGGGTTCGCCCGCACCCGCGGGCTGCCGATCCGTGGAGCCCTGCCGTTGATGCTCACGTCCGTCCTCACCTCCCTGCTCGGCCTCTTCCTGCTGCTCAGCACCTCCTGGTGGCTGCCGGCGAGCGGCCTCCTGGTCGCCGGCCTGTTCGGCACGGCCTGGGGCTTCCGCCGCGCGGGTCGCGCGCTCCGGGTAACCGCCCACCGTCCCGATCCGTGGGGCTGGCGCGAGACCCTCGTTGCTGGCTCCGGCCTGGGTGCGGCTGTGCTCGTGCTGGCGTCGGGGTGGCTCGACCCCGCTGGGGGCGGACTACAGCCGTCGACCGACCCGCTCCAGTGGCCTGACCTCACCATCGCGATGCTGGTCGTTGCCGCGCTCACGCTCGCCCCACTGCTCTTCACCAGGCCCCGCGCCTTGCAGACCATCACCTCCGTGCGGCATGACACCCGCGTCCGGTCGCTGCGGCCCCAGCGCGAGCCCGCAATGGCGTCACGGTGATCACCTTCGACCGCGTCTCGGTGCTCTACGCCGGAGCCGAGCGCCCCACCCTCGACCAGGTGTCGCTGCAGCTGCCCGAGGGCGACCTCTGCCTGGTCATCGGGGCAACCGGGAGCGGCAAGTCCACCCTGCTCGGGGCCATCAACGGCCTTGTGCCGCACTTCACCGGCGGCACCCTCGGCGGCCGGGTCGTCGTAGACGGCTGGAACACCGCCCTGCACCGCCCCCGCGACCTGGCCGAAGTGGTGGGCTATGTCGGCCAGGACCCGTTGCGCGGCTTCGTCACCGACACCGTCGAGGACGAGATCGCCTACGGCATGGAGCAACTCGGCATCGACCCGGTGGCAATGCGCAAGCGGGTGGAGGAGACCCTCGACCTGCTCGGCATCGCCGACCTGCGTCGACGGCCGCTCACCGAGCTCTCCGGAGGCCAGCAACAGCGGGTGGCCATCGCGGCCGTCCTCGCCGCACAGCCGCGGGTACTCGTGCTCGACGAGCCGACCTCAGCCCTCGATCCCACCGCTGCGCAGGACGTGCTGTCAGCCATCTCCACCCTCGTCCACGAGGTGGGGCTGACCGTTGTCCTTGCCGAGCACCGACTCGAACGGGTCATGCAGGCAGCGGACTCCATGATCTGGCTCCCCGGCGACGGCAGCGCCGTCCACGGTAGCCCTCGCGACGTGTTGGCAGCGGCCAGCATCACGCCGCCGCTGGCTGCACTCGCCCGCGCCGTCGGCTGGACCGAGGTGCCGCTCAGCGTCCGCGAGGCCCGACGCCGCGTCCTCGCCGAAGGCCTGCTTCCGACACCCCCGCCACCGAGGGCTGCGGAGTCGACCCCGGTTGTCCTCAGGGCCACAGACGTCGAGGTGCGCTTCGGTGACCTGACCGCCGTCCGTGGCGTCGACCTGGACCTGCGGGCCGGCACGGTGAAGGCGCTGATGGGCCGCAACGGCGCGGGCAAGTCGTCCCTGCTGTGGGCGCTCCAGGGAGCACTGACGTGCGCAGGGCTTATCGAGGTGGACGGCATCGATCCCCGCGGTCTTGGCGCGGCCAAGGCCCGTCGCCTTGTCACCCTCGTGCCACAGACCGCCGGCGACCTGCTGTACCTGGCAACGGTTGGCGCCGAATGCGACCAGGCCGACGGGGAGAGCGATGTGGCGCCGGGCACGACGGCAGCCCTCCTTGCTGAACTCGGCGTGCAATTGCCGGCCGACCGCGACCCGCGTGACTTGTCCGAGGGGCAGCGACTGGCCCTGGTGCTGGCCGTCCAGCTCACCGCCGGGCCGCGTGTCCTGCTGCTGGACGAACCGACCCGCGGCCTCGACTACCAGTCGAAGGCGGAACTGCGCCGGATCATCGACCGGCTCGCCGCGGGTGGCATGGCCGTACTGATCAGCACCCACGACGTCGAGTTCGCAGCGGCAGTGAGCCGCCGGACGCTCCTGATGGCCGACGGTGAGCTCATCGCGGAAGGGGACACCGCCGAGCTGCTCACCTCCTCCCCCGCCTACGCCCCGCAGATGGCGAAGGTCTTCTCCCCGATCCCGGTGCTCACCCCCGACGACGTGGCGCGGGGCCTGCGATGACCAGCAGCGACCGTCGGGTCTCGCTCTCCCTGGTGGTGGCACTGGTCGCCGGTCTCGTCGCGTTCACCTGGCCCCTGTTCCTGCAGCCTTACTCGGTGATCTCGCCCACGCTCGCGCCGATCATGTTCGCCCTGGTGCTGGCGATGGTCCTTGCCATCGTCCTTTCGGAACTGGCCGGTGGCCGCATGGACGTGAAGGCGCTGGCGATGCTGGGCGTGCTGGCCGCGGTCGGCACCATCCTGCGTCCGCTGAGTGCGGGCACGGCAGGCTTCGAACTGATCTTCTTCCTGATCATCCTTGCCGGACGTGTTTTCGGGCCCGGCTTCGGCTTCGCCCTCGGCGCGATCACCCTGTTCACGTCCGCGCTGATCACCTCCGGCGTCGGACCCTGGCTGCCGAACCAGATGCTCACCGCCGGCTTCGTCGGGCTGTTCGCCGGCTGGCTGCCGAAAGCGTCCGGGCGCGCGGAGCTGCTGCTGCTGGCGGTCTACGGCATGGTGTCGGCGTTCAGCTACGGGTGGCTGATGGACTTCTCCTTCTGGCCGTTCGCGATCGGCGACGGCACCCAGCTGTCCTTCGACCCGTCCGCCTCGCCACTGGAGAACCTGCAGCGGTTCGCGCTGTTCAACCTGGCGACGTCGATGGGTTGGAACCTCGGGCGTGCACTGACCAACGCCGCGCTGGTTGTCCTGCTCGGCACACCCCTGCTGCGACTGTTCCGCAGAACGGCCCGGCAGGCCGCTTTCCTCCCCCTCAGGACACCGGCGCCTCTGGCGGAATAGGGGGTGCAGGGGGCAGGTTGGGGGTAGGAGAATGCCACTAACCGAATTGCGAAAGGGAAACCCGATGGCCTACACCCTGCCGGACCTTGACTACGACTACGGATCGCTCGCCCCGCACATCGCGCCGGAGATCATGGAGCTCCACCACAGCAAGCACCACGCCGCCTACGTCGCGGGTGCGAACGCCGCCCTGGACAAGCTGGCAGAGGCACGCGCGAGCGGCGACTTCACCAGCGTCCCCAAGCTCGAGAAGGACCTCGCGTTCCATCTGGGCGGCCACATCAACCATTCGGTCTTCTGGAAGAACATGTCCCCCGAAGGCGGCGGTGAACCCGACGGTGACGTCGCGGCGGCCATCGACGAGTTCTTCGGCTCCTTCGCCGGTTTCAAGGGCCAGTTCGGCGCTGCCGCCAACTCGCTGCAGGGCTCCGGCTGGGCACTCCTGGTCTGGGACCCGATGGGCAAGCGCCTCAACATCAACCAGCTCTACGACCAGCAGGGCAACCTGCCCGTCGGCCAGCTACCCATCCTGCAGCTCGACATGTGGGAGCACGCCTTCTACCTGCAGTACAAGAACGTGAAGGCCGACTACGTCACCGCCTGGTGGAACGTGGTCAACTGGACCGACGTCGCATCCCGGCTCGCAAAGGCACGCGCGGCCGACATCCTCTGACCCAGGACTGAACCAGGTCCCCCGAGGACCAAAATCCTGAGAAAACTTGACCGATCTCTCAGGATGAGGGAGGCTTTTCTCAGAAAAGCAGCCTAGACCCTCGGGGGACTCTGTCTTGAACAAGGCGATCACCGCTACCGCGCTGGCAGCAGCACTGCTGACCGGCGGCACGGCCACCGCCACGGGCCTGTACAAGGACGTTGAGCTGAGGGTCGACGGGCATTCCGAGCACGTGAGCGCCTTTGCGCTCACCGTGTCGGACGTGCTCGCCGCCAGAGGGATCACCCTCGGTGTCAAGGATGTGGTCAGCCCCGCCCTCGACAGCACGGTCTCCGACGGCACGGTGGTTGATGTCAAGTACAACAAGCCGGTCACGCTCAACGTCGACGGCGCCCCGGTGACCATCGAGACCACGGCAACGACGCTCAGCACCGTCCTTGCCGGCACCGCCGGCCACGACCTCAGTGCAGCGTGGCTGTCGGTGGATCCGGCGGCACCGCTCCCCCGCGCAGGGCTCAGCGTCACCGTCAGCACTCCCAAGCAGGTGGCGCTGAAGGTCGCAGGCAAGAGTGTCGAGGTGACCACGACTGCCACCACGGTCGCCGACCTGCTCGCCGAACAGAACCTCAGCCTCACCGGGGCAGACGTGATCAAGCCCGCGCTCACCACCCCTGTTGCGGCCGGCCAGGAGATCACCCTCGACCGGGTCGTCGTGAAGACGTCGACGAAGAACGAGGTCGTGAAGTTCACCACGGTGCAGAAGAGGAACACCACGCTCTGGAAGGGCGAGACCCGAGTCCTCACCGCCGGCAGGAGTGGCAAGGCCAAGCGCACCTACACGATCACCGTCGTGAACGGCGAAGTCACGAAGAAGGTCGTCGTCGCGGAGACGGTGGTCCGCAAGCCGGTGACGCAAGTGGTGCAGGTCGGGACGAAGACCTCGTCCAACGGCGTCGGGATCAACCTGGCCAGGGCAGGCATGTGGGACCGCATCGCGCGCTGCGAGTCCGGCGGCAACTGGCGCATCAACACCGGAAACGGCTACTACGGTGGCCTCCAGTTCAACCGCGCGTCCTGGAACTCCAACGGGGGCCGCGACTTCGCCGCCTACCCGCACCAGGCGAGCCGCGCCGAACAGATCACCGTTGCAAACCGCTACTACGCGAAGGCTGGCACCAGCCCCTGGACCTGCGCCTGAGCGCGCAGCCCCCCGCGTTGACGGCCCCGGAACCTCCTCCCCCCTGGTCTCCGGGGCCGCCGCGCATCTACGGCGAGCGCCTTCCGGAGGCTTGAGGTGGACTTGATGTCGGTTTGAGCGCAGCTTGGGGTGCTCGACAGGCAATCCACAGGTGGGCACGGAACAGTCAGAGCCATGAGTTCTCCAGCACTTTCCAAGACCCGGATCGCCCTCGGCATGCTGATGGCCACGGCCACCCTCGCGACCACTGGCCTCGCGGGAACGCTGGCACTGTCCCGCAACCACACGACCAACAGCGAGACGGCCGCCAATCCCGGAGGGGTCGCGGCGGCACCGGCATCGACGACGGCGCGAGCCAAGCACCAGAAGCCAGCCGCCCCTGGCACGAACTTCACGCCCGCCAGCAAGCCCAGTGCGACATCGGCGCCCAGCCACACCAAGACCTCGGGCTCATGACCGACCAGCTGGCCACCGAGCCCCTGACAGCGTCCTTCACCGCCATCGGCACAACGAACCGCATCCTTGTCACGGACGGTTCGAGCCTTCCGGCGGCAGTCGAGATCGCCAAGGCCCACCTCGCAGAACTCGACAAGGCCGTGTCCCGCTTCCGCGACGACTCCGAGGTGACCCGGCTCTCCCGGATGGCTGAGTCCGGCGGGGCGTGGTACTTCGGCTCGCCGCTGTTCAACGACCACCTTGACGCCGCCATCCACGCGGCCCGCATCAGCGGGGGCCTCGTCGACTTCACCGTCGGTGCGGCCGTGATCGCCTCGGGCTACGACGCCGATCTGGATATCGTCCGTGCCCGCAGCGCCTACAGCCTGCCTGAGGGTCCCGTTCCGGGACCCGGCTGGGAGCGGGTGTCCCGCGGCGCAGCCGGACGGGTCTCCACCCCGCGCGGCACCGTCCTTGACTTCGGTGCGACAGCGAAGGCCCACGCCGCCGACACCATCGCAGGGCTGCTCGGTTCCGCCCTGCCGGGAGGATTCCTCGTGAACCTCGGCGGCGATATCGCGACCGCGGGGCCGCCTCCCGCCGGCGGCTGGCGGGTGGCTATCGAAGCGGCCGATGGCGGCCTCCGTCAGGTGGTGGCCATCACCGACCAGGGCATCGCCACCTCCTCCACCCAGCTCCGTCGCTGGCGGACCGATGCCGGTACGGTCCATCACATCGTCGACCCCCGCACCGGGCGGACCGCCGCCGCCGTATGGGCGCACGTCACCTGCGTCGCAGCCACTGCCCTCGAAGCCAACACGGCTTCCACCGCGTCCATCGTGCTCGGTGAGGACGCCCCGGCCTGGTTGAACCGCAACCTCGTCGCAGCCCGGCTGGAGCGCCCCGACGGCACCGTTGTCCTCACCTCCGACTGGCCACTGCCGTGAGCGGATCAGCGCTGTGGTACCTGTCCCGCGCTACCGGGGTGGTGACCGTCGTCCTTCTCACGATCGTCGTCTGCCTCGGCGTGATCACCGCCGGACGCCGCCGGCCCACCGGCGAGAGTGCAACGATCGTGATGGGCCTGCACCGGTGGCTTTCACTGGGCATGCTGGTCTTCCTCGGGATCCACATCGTCACGGCGATCCTCGACGGCTATGTGTCGATCAGCTGGCTGGCCGTCCTTGTCCCGTTCACCTCGGACTACGAGACGCTGCTGGTCGGGCTCGGCACCATCGCCCTCGACCTGCTGGTGGTCGTGATGGTGACCAGCTACCTGCGGCACCGCATCCCCGAGCGGCGATGGCGGTTCGTGCACTGGGCCTCGTACGCCATGTGGGTGGTCGCCTTGTTCCACGGCTTCCTCATGGGGACGGCCGACCAGCCGGGGCTGCGCGTCGTGACCCTCACCTGCGCCGCCATTGGTGGCGTGATGGCTTGCTGGCGGGTCGTCGCCACCCACTCCGACAAGGAACGACGCCTCGCAATCGACGCCCAGGAGTGGTCATGACCGAACTTGCAGTCCTGCTCGAGGCCGCCGGCCTCACCGGACGCGGCGGTGCCGCCTTCAGCACTGCCATCAAGCTGAAGGCAGCGAAGGAGAACGGCGCCGAGCTGATCGTGAACGCCTGCGACGGCGAGGTCGGCGCAGCCAAGGACGCCTGGATCGTTGCCCGCCACCTGCATGAACTGATCGAGGGAGCCGGGCTCGTCACCAGTGGCCGGCGCCCCCGCGTCAGCTATGCCGCGCACCGGGGTTCGCGCACCGCGCACCTGCTGGCCGCTGCGGGGCTGCACGTCCTTGAGGTCCCCCACCGGTACGTGTCCTCGGAGGAGACGTCCCTGATCTCGCTGGCGCACGGCGGCCTTGCCAAGCCCATGACCAAGCGGGCACCGTTCGTCTTCGGCGGTCGGGACAGCCAGGGACGCAGGGTGTCGCCGACGGTGGTGCTCAATGCGGAGACGGTCTGGCGCATCAGCCAGCTCCACCGCTTCGGGGCGGAGTGGTTCCGGTCGTTCGGCACGGCAGCGGAGCCAGGGCCGCGGTTGGTCGCTGTCGGCGGCCACGTTGCCCGTCCCGGCGTGTTCGAGGTGTCGGCCGGCGTCGCCCTTGATGAGCTCCTCGACCGTGCCGGAGGACTTCCGCCGGACGCCCGTCACGTCGGTGTCGGTGGGCTCGGCGGCGTCGTCGTCACTGCCGCAGACGTGCGGACGACCATCTGGGACACCCCCGGCATGAAACGCCACGGCGGAGCCCTCGGACCGGGCATCGTCACGGTCTGGAACCCCGCCGAGTGCCCGATCGAGACCGCAGCCCGCCTGATCGGCTACGGCGCGGGCGAGTCGGCCGGACAGTGCGGGCCCTGCATGTTCGGCCTGCCGGCCCTGGCGGCTGACTGGGCCGACCTTGCCCGGAACCCCACCGGCAGGGGTCGGGACCGCCTGGCGCTGCGGCTCACCGAGCTGGAAAGACGCGGTGCCTGTGCGCACCCCGACGGCGTTGCCCGCTTCGCCCAGTCGGCGCTGCGGACGCTGGCGCCGGAGTTCGCTGCCCATGCCAATCACACCTGCCAGAGGCTACGGACCCAGAGGGGAAGGACACAGCATGCCCAGTTCGCCTGACGCGGCCCGCGTTGCCGTCGACCGGGTGCTGTGCACCGGGCACGGTGTGTGCGCGCAGACCTTGCCGGGCGCGATCATGCTCGACGAGTGGGGCTACCCGATCCTGCGCCATGAGGGCGTCGAACCCGGCGCGGCCGCCGTCGCGGTCAAGCTGTGCCCTGCCCGGGCGCTCTACCTGCGCTAGCCACCCCGTTGCCCGAGCCGCTCAGCTAACCGGGCGATCGCGTCCTCTGCTTTCGGCACGGCGCCGAACAGCTCGGCCTGACGCCGGGTGTTCGCGACGTAATTCCCGGTGGCGAACCAGTCGACCATCGCTGCCAGATCCTTCATCGGGGGCATCGCCAGCCCCATCGCGCGCATCACGGGGGCTGGCAGGCTGGCCACCTTCACCCGGCGTCCAACGAGACCGCTGGCGATGGTGGCCACGTCCCTCATGCTGAGCGGACGGTCCCAGCCGATGTCGACGCGCTCGCCCAGCCGGAGGTTGGCGTCCACGGCGCGAGCGAGGTAGCCGGCGAGATCCGTGCTGAGCACGAAGGTCAGCGGGACTGTCGCCGAGCCGACCCAGCGCAGCCTCCCCTTCGTGAACGGGTCCCCGCCCATCGACGCGATCTGGTCGAGGAAGGTGCCCGGCCGGAGCGCGACGAACGGCACGCCGAGCTCCTCGAGACGGTCCTCGGTGAGCTTCTTGTGCCAGAAGTGGGGCACCTGTGGAGTCTGGTCACAGGTGAGGATGCTCGTGAGCACAAACCGCTCCACACCGGCCCGCGCCGCCGCCTCAGCCAGGTTGGTGTTGCCGACGGTGTCGATCTCGTGCGCCTGCTTGGTGCGCCGGGTGTAGCCGGCCGCGGTGCTGATCACCGCGTCGACGCGGCTCATCGCCCGCACCAGGGATTCGGGATCGAGCATGTCCCCGACGGCGATGTCGACGCCCCGCGTCCTCAGCCTGATGGGGTCGCTGCCCGGACGCACAAGGGCGCGCACACGCTTGCCCCGTCCAAGCAGTTCATCGACCACGAGGCCACCGAGGTGCCCCGTGCCACCGACGACAAGGACGCGTCGGCGGGAGGTCGGGGACACATCGGTCATCGCAACTCCTTCACCGCTGGGCGTGGACTTCCTGCCTCAACGTTAGGAGGCGGGACGCAAATCCGCCCGCAACCCCACAGGGAAACGGGCGGATCGGTGAAGCGGTGAGGCTCAGGCCTCTTCGTCCTTGCCGGCGAGCACGTTGACGAAGCCGGCGGCCTCGGCTGCCTCGACGGAGTTGAACCAGACCTCAGCCTTGGTGGCCTCGTACCACTGCGACTCGGTGGTGTGGAACTTCATCGAGTCAGCGTTGCCCTTGATATCGAAACCGGCCGGCGGCTCATCGCCGACGTAGGAACCTTCGCCGTAGTCGGGACCATCGGTCGCCTCGACCTCTTCAACGGCGTCGGCCTTCTTGGCGGCAGCCTTCTTTGCCGGAGCCTTCTTGGCCGGCTCGGCGCCCTTGACCGGCTCCGCGGCCTTCTTGCCCTTGGCCTTGAGCTTGCGGGACTCCTCGACGGTCTCGGTGATGACCTCGATCACGGCCATGGGGGCG
>JBBRIY010000059.1:0-10540 GCA_038220215.1 Propionibacteriales bacterium | reverse complement strand
TTCGACGCGGAGGCGAGCGTGGTTCCCGCTAGCCGGTGGGCGCGCAGGTAGTTTGCCCATGGCCTGGCCGGGATGCCCGGAAGCGTCCGCGCGGTCTTCCGGTAGCCCAGCGTGAGAGTGGTTGCCGCAGCCCCGTCCGCCTTCAGCTGCACCTCGTAGGCCAGCGACTTGCTGACACCGAGGTTGGCCTTGCTGGGCTCGACATCGCTGTTGCTCACCCCGACGAGATCGGAGGTGCCTTCTGGAGGATCGAGCGCACCGGCCCACCCCACGGCGACCATTGACGCCTGCGCTGCAGGGTCGAGCAGGTAGAGCTGCATGTGCTTCTCGTCTGCGGCTTGCATGAGCCGGTCGATCGTAGGGAGCAGCTGGTCGCTGCTCATGTCGGTGACCCGGTTCACCAGCTCTGTGGTGAGCGAGATGACGGCCCTCTTCCGTTGCTGCTCGATCGTGACCTTGCCCGCAGGCTTGACGACGTCCGTCAGTTGGTCCATGAGGTTGGAAGCCGTCAACGGAGCCTTCGATTGGGGGATCAGCAGCGGCCCGTGCACCTCCAGCAGTTCCTGGATCATGGGGATGTCCACGGCGATGATGCCGTCGATCTCCGGCTGGCCGAGGTTCTTCCAGAACTGCGCCATCCTCGTCGCGCTGGTAGGGAAATCCATCCACCAGTTGGCGTCGCGGAACGAGAGGCGCCCTTCACGCGCCTGCCCGGGTGGGCTGGACAGATTGAGCGTGTCCTTCGGCAGGGAGGCAATGTCGGCGGAGGTGGTCAGGGCGAAGCCCTGCGGGCCGAAGGTGACCAGCCCGTAGGTCTCCATCGATCCGCCCGTGGGGCGAAGATCCGCACTGTCCTGCGTGACCACGAGGAAGCGATGCTCCCGGGAGAACAGGTAACGCTCCAGGCTGAGCAGGTCGTGGCTGCGTCCCAGGAGCGGCACATCGGCAAGCGGGCGTTTCGCGGACCGGACCGCGTCCGCCAGGGGCGGCACCAACCCGTCCGTGCTGAGGCCCGCGGCGAGGTCGGCCACCCTCGTCAGGGAGGTCAAAGCCGGATCCAGGTGCGTGGGAGCAAGCTGGAGCAGCGTGGTCAGCCGTCCCTCCTGGGGAGCATTGGAGGTTCGGGCCATCAGGCGAGCCACCTCGACCCCGGCGGACGACGCCTCCTCCCCGATCACGCAGAGATCGTCGGCGGCTTGCAGCTGTCGGCCCAGCCAGGGCACTCCGCGAAGCCAGTCCGGGCCGAGAAGGCTGTGGGCAGAGGCGAACTGTCGCTGCGCCAGGCGGAGCGAACTGCTTGCTCCGGCAGGGTCGTGCTCGGAAAGGATCCGAAGGCCCCAGGCGGCTGACGCTCTGCCGACGGACGTGAGTTCCTCGAATTTCATCACCCGGAGGTAGCCCCAGAGCCCGAGCACGATGATCGCCGCCGTGACCGCCACAGGGACGATCCAGCGGGCATGTCGGCGTCTTCTGCGCGCCACGGACTACCCCCCTCCCCCGGGCCCTCGATTAGTGATTCATCAGCCAACTAGAACCTTCCACGGCTGCACCACTGGTAATTCCCCACCCGTACCAGCCTGAAACCCTGCAATCGAGGTTCGGGCCTGAGGCATTCCCGAGGTCGCGCCCTGCTCCCGCTCACCGTGGTGGGCGACGCCAGGGATGGTGCCACCGTGATGCTTGGATAGCACCGTGCCGCACCGTGATGCCTTCCACTGTCCCTGTTCCCCCTCGCGCCCTGGGGACGGGGGCCTCCGATGACCGTCCAGCTCGGTACCCCCCTGTCGGCCTCTGCCACCACGGTGTTGCTGCTCGGCTCCGGCGAGCTCGGCAAGGAGGTCGCCATCGAGCTCCAGCGCCTCGGCGCCGAGGTGGTGGCCGTCGACAGCTATGCCAACGCCCCTGCAATGCAGGTGGCGCACCGGTCCCACGTTGTCGACATGCTCGACCCGGCAGCGCTCCGCGCGATCATCGACCTCGAACATCCGCAGATCGTCGTGCCCGAGGTGGAGGCGATCGCCACCGCCGTCCTCGCCGAGGTGGAGGCTGATGGCATCCGGGTCGTGCCGACCGCGCGTGCCACCCAGTTGACCATGAACCGGGAGGGTATCCGGCGCCTGGCCGCGGAGGAGCTGGGCCTGCGCACCTCGCCGTTCCGCTTCGTCGACACCGAAGGGGAGCTGGCAGCCGCGGCCGCAGAACTCGGGTTCCCGTGTGTCCTCAAGCCGGTGATGTCGTCCTCCGGCAAGGGCCAATCAGTGCTGCACGGTCCCGAACAGCTCGCCCCTGCCTGGCGCTACGCCCAGGACGGCGGACGGGCCGGCGGCGGCCGCTGCATCGTCGAGGGCTTCGTCGAGTTCGACTCCGAGATCACCCTGCTCACCGTCCGGCACGCCGGCGGCACCTCCTTCCTCGACCCCGTGGGCCACATTCAGGTCGACGGCGACTACCGCGAGTCCTGGCAGCCGGCCGCCCTGTCGGCGGCAGCGCTGGACGCAGCCAAGGCCGCGGCTGCGATGGTGACCGAAGCCCTCGGCGGTTGGGGCGTGTTCGGCGTGGAACTGTTCGTCGTCGGCGATGCCGTGCTGTTCTCGGAGGTGAGCCCCCGCCCGCACGACACCGGCATGGTCACGATGGTGTCGCAGGACCTGTCGGAGTTCGCCCTGCACGCCCGGGCCGTGCTTGGCCTCCCAGCCGGAGGCGCCGAGCGACTCGGCGGCACGACCCAGCCGGCCGCGGCGTCCTGCGCGGTGTTGGCCCACGGCACCGGCGTGCCGCGGTTCAGCGGTCTCGAGGACGCCCTGGCTGTCCCGACAGTGCAGGTGCGGCTGTTCGGCAAGCCGTCGGTTGCCGGACACCGACGCGTCGCCGTCACCCTCGCCCGCGGCGCAGACGTCGACGAGGCCCGCCGGCGGGCACGTGACGCGGCTGCAGCAATCCGGATCACGCTTGAGTAGGGGACGCCCGGAAGGGTTGGCCAGCGTAGGGCCGGGGTAGTCTTGGAGGTTGAAACCACGCAAGGAGGACGACGATGTCAGACAACATCAACGATTACGGCCTTGGAGCCCCCGGCACCCAGAGCGGGGCGCCGGTTCCCCACGACCCGAGGAAGGATCCGCTGGCGCACGGCCTGGGCGCGCGCGACGTCGATCACGACGAGGAGCACGGCGGCGAGGACATCGCAGAAGGTGGCCGCCAGAACCGGCTGGAGCACGGCCTTGCCGGTGCCGGTTCACGGGACGAGGACCTCACTCCGCACGGCGGCAAGCCCGACCCGCTCTCCCACGGGCTGGGCTCGGCGGGCACCGGGATGACCTCCCCGGAGGAGCCCAGCGCCTGAGGTCGCCCACATCCGAACCCCACACTGTGACTGAGAGGGAATACTCCGGGGTATTTCTACCGTTGTTCCTTTCGATTAGCGGTGAAGTGAAGGCCGCTCCATCACGCGGGGGTTCGGATGGACCGAGGTCAACGGGCGATTGCCATCTTGTCCATGCTCAGCGGTGCCGCAAAGGCGCTGGAGGAGGATGCTGACGTCGAGCAGGTCCTGTGCGTGTACCTGACCGGCGCCCTGGGTGCCGACGCGGGCGTGTGCTTCGCTCCGCGGCCCGACGGCGGTGCCGATCCCATCACCACCCACCCGCGCGGGGCTGCTGCCACCAGCCTCGTGCACCGGCTGCCCGACGTGGTCGATGGCGTCCCCGATGACTCTCCCGTGCTGACCGAGGACGTCGTCCTCGGCCAGGTGCTGGTGCTCGTTCCCCGTCCCGCCATCGAGCCTCCCGCCGGCGTCATCGGCTCCCGAGGAGTGGCCTTCGCCAGCAACGACGGCTTCGCAGACGCGGATGTGGCGCTGCTCCGGGAATCCGTCCCGGTTCTCGTCGCCCTGTTGCCACACGTGATCGCGGCCAGCCAGCGCCGCCAGCGCGCCGAAGCAGGCCATCAGGCCGCGGGCGAGTTCGGGCTGACTGCCCGCGAGCTGGAGGTGCTGGAACTCCTGGCCCAGGGATTGCTGGCCACGTCGATCGCTTCCCGGTTGTCGCTCTCGCCGCGCACGGTCCACAAGCACCTCGGCAACATCTACGACAAGCTCGGCGTGCACGACCGCCTCGTGGCTGTCAGCCTGGCCCGGAGCCGCTACCTCGTTCCCGATCCGGCCGCCTGACTCAATCACCCGCCGGCTGCTCGGCCAGCGTGAGCTGCGCCGTCATCATGACGCCACCGCGGTAGAACTCGACGGGAACGACGTCACCGACGTTCCCCGTCGCCAACAACCAGCCAAGGCCTGCGCCGCTGGCGGGACTGCCGGCGAGGCTTGTGATCACGTCGCCCGGCTTGAGGCCCGCGGTTGCCGCCGGGCTCCCGGCGGCGACCGACTCCACCAGCAGGCCGGCGCGCGACCCGAACCGGTCAGCCATGTCCTGGCTCAACTCGGCTGTGCTCGCTCCGATCCACGGATGCGTGGTCCGGCCGGTGCTGAGGAGTTCATCGACCACCCGTTGGGCGGTCGGTGCCGGCACGGCGAAGCCGATCCCGACGCTGCCGCCGCCGGAGACGCCCTCGGCGTTGGGCACCGTTGAGATTGCGGTATTCACCCCGATCAGGCGTCCTTCGCACGTGACGAGCGGCCCGCCGGAGTTGCCGGGGTTGATCGAGGCGTCGGTCTGGATGGCTCCGACGAGAACGGTCGTGCCGCCGCCGGCCTTCGGCGCGGGCACGTTCCGGTTGAGGGCGCTGACGATTCCGGCGGTCACCGTGCCCGACAGGCCCAGCGGGGCGCCGAGGGCCACGACGGGCTGGCCGACCTGGAGCCGCTCACGCGGAGCGAGCAGCAGGGTCGGCAGCTTGTTGCGGTCGATCTTGAGCACCGCGAGATCCGTGATCGGGTCGGTGCCCACGAGCTCTGCGGGGACACGCTCGCCGCTGTTCAACAGCACCTCGATCGTTCCAGACGTGGCGCCGGCGGCGATCACGTGGTCATTGGTGAGCACCACCCCGTCCGCCCGGATCACGGCACCGCTGCCCGAGCCCGATCCTCCGGGGCCACTGACGAAGATCGTGACAACCGAAGGCAGGACGGAGGCGGACAGGCGCGCCGCATCACAGGAGCCGGCCGTGGGGGAGAGCTTCAGGGTGGCATAGGTGCCGAGAGCGCCACCGGCCAGCGCCAGTGCCAGGGCCAGGCAGATCAGCTCCAGCCAGTTCAGGGCCGGTCGCTGCAGCCACCAATGCGGGGACTTGGTCATCTGTTCTCCTCGTCAGCTCGCCAGTTCGGGATCTGTGGTCAGCTCAACATTGGCCCAGATCTCCAGTTCGAGGGGAGCCAACGCGCGGATCAGCGATCGACGCACGCGGTCCTCCTCTGCCACATCCCAGTCTCCGGCATCGACCAGGAAATCGACCTCGACGTACAGGCGGCGGCCGAGTTTCGTCGCCCTGACCAGCGGTGGGGGAAGGTTGAACTCGGCCCTGGTGAGCTCAGCAGCAGCCTCGATGGCTTCGCGGACGTCGGCCGGCGGTGCGGCCTCCAGGATCTCGCGACCTCCCGACCGCAACAGCCGCCAGGGAACCGGGGCCATCACGACCACGGCAAGCAGCACAAGGGCAGGGTCGGCGTAGGCGACGACCTGGTTCAGGCCCGCTGCGGCCGCTCCAGCTGCGGCGGCGGCTCCGATGGCGATGATTCCGCTGAGCACCGCACCCGCCTTCCACTGGGCGACCTCGGCCGCGGCCAGTTCCGAGCGGGGCGCCAGCCGCGGCAGGGCGATCACGACGCCGATGGCGATCAGCAGGGTCACCAGCCCGTACGCGACAACGCTGAGCGGGGCTGCGTCCGAGCCCCCGGCCAGGATCAGGGACACCGAGTCGACGGCTGCGTAGACCAAGGTCGCCATCAGCGCAGCGCCCTGGATCAGGATGGCAACCGGGATGACCGCGCCGCGGCCGAACGGGTAGCGCTCGTCCGCATCGCGACCCGCAGCCCACGAAGCCAGCAGGGACAGGCCGGAGAGGACCGTGCCGAAGATCGTGAAGACTCCGTCGAACAGGACGATCCGGGAGTCGACAAGCAAGCCCCACACGACGCCGACGACTCCGACGAGGACCGAAGCGTAGACGGACAGGCGAAGCGCCCGTGCCTCGGTTGCCATGGGGAAACCGTGCCACGAAACATCCGGACATGACAGGCCGGCCGAACGGCGGACGGGGCCCTCCGTCTGAGGCCCCCGCGAACCACCACCGGTGAATGTGCGGCAGACTAGGAGGCCGCAGTCCAGGAAGGAAATCACACCCGTGTCGAACACCATCACCGTGCACGATCTGACGTCGCAGACCAGCGAGCAGGTGGTCACGGAGGCCACCACGGCTCTCGAGTTGTTCGGCAACGACCGTGCCACCGTGGCCGCCAGGGTGAACGGCAAGCTCGTCGACCTGGCGACCGAACTCGCGGACGGCGACGAGGTGGCGCCGGTTGCTGCCACCAGCCCGGACGGACTCGCCATCCTGCGCCACTCCTGCGCCCACGTGGCTGCGCAGGCTGTGCAGCGGCTGCACCCCGACGCCAAGCTCGGCATCGGCCCGCCGATCACCGACGGCTTCTACTACGACTTCGATGTGGCGACGCCCTTCACCCCCGAGGACCTGAAGGCCTTCGAGAAGGAGATGGGCTCGATCGTCAAGGAACGCCAGCGCTTCGTCCGTCGCGTGGTCTCCGACGCCGACGCAGCGGCAGAGCTCGCGTCCGAGCCGTACAAGCTCGAACTGATCGGGCTGAAGGGTTCCGCCGCGACCACGGAGGGTGCCTCCGTCGAGGTCGGCGCCGGCGAGCTGACCATCTACGACAATGTCCGCAAGGACGGCGCGGTGGCCTGGAAGGACCTGTGCCGTGGCCCGCACGTGCCCCACACGGGCTATCTCGGTAACGGCTGGGCCCTGACCCGCAGCTCCGCCGCCTACTGGCGCGGTGACCAGGCGAACGCCCAGTTACAGCGGCTGTACGGCACCGCCTGGGCGTCCAAGGACGACCTGGTCGCCTACCGCACGCGGCTGGAGGAGGCCGCGCGCCGCGACCACCGCAAACTGGGCGCAGAGCTCGACCTGTTCAGCTTCCCTGAGGAACTGGGCGCAGGCCTGCCCGTCTTCCACCCCAGGGGTGGTGTCATCAAGCGCGTCATGGAGGACTACGTGCGCACGGCGCACATCCGCGCCGGGTTCCAGTACGTGGGCACCCCGCACATCTCCAAGGAGGGGCTCTTCCACACCTCCGGGCACCTGCCCTACTACGCCGGCGGCATGTTCCCGCCCATGAACGACGACGGCCAGAACTATTACCTCAAGGCCATGAACTGCCCGATGCACAACCTGATCTTTGCCTCACGCGGGCGTTCCTACCGGGAGTTGCCGCTGCGGCTGTTCGAGTTCGGCACCGTGTACCGCAATGAGAAGTCCGGGGTGCTGCAGGGTCTCACCCGGGTACGGATGATCACCCAGGACGACTCGCACTCGTACGTGACCGCCGACAGCGCAGCTGCCGAGGTGAAGCACCTGCTGACCTTCGTCACCAACCTGCTGGAGGACTTCGGCCTGAACGACTACTACCTGGAGCTCTCCACCCGCGACAACGAGGGCGCCAAGTCGACCAAATTCATCGGCTCCGACGAGCAGTGGGCGATTGCCACGGCTGTGCTGGAGCAGGTCGGTCGTGATTCCGGCATCGAACTGGTGGCGGATCCGGGCGGTGCGGCCTACTACGGCCCGAAGATCTCGGTGCAGGCCAAGGATGCGATCGGACGCACCTGGCAGATGTCGACCATCCAGTACGACTTCAACCAGCCGGCGCGATTCGGGCTGACCTACACCGGTCCGGACGGCCACCAGGCCGAGCCGGTCATGATCCACTCGGCCAAGTTCGGGTCGATCGAGCGGTTCATCGGGGTACTCACCGAGCACTATGCCGGGGCTTTCCCCGCCTGGCTCTCCCCGGTGCAGGTGATGTGCATCCCGGTCGCGGAGGAGTACGAGCCCTACCTGGCCGAGGTGGCGGCGAAGCTGCTCGAGGCCGACATCCGCGTTGAGGTCGACCAGACCGATGACCGGTTCGGCAAGAAGATCCGCAATGCCCAGACCCAGAAGATCCCGTTCATGCTGATCGCGGGGGAGACCGACGCTGCTGCCGGCCACGTGTCCTTCCGTTACCGCGACGGCACCCAGAACAACGGTGTGACGATCCAGGCCGCCATCGAGGAGATCATCGCTTCGACAAGGCCACCCAGGCGATGACCGATGATGGGGTGTCCATCGAGGCTGTGACCTTGGAAGACGGCGGGACGCTGGCCGGTGTGCCGGACTCGTTCCAACGCCTGTGGACACCGCATCGGATGGCCTACATCGAGGGGGAGAACAAGCCGGCAGACGCCACTGCCGGCAACTGCCCGTTCTGCACCGTCCCCGGACGCGAGGACGCCGATGGCCTGGTCGTCCACCGGGGCATGCACGTCTACGCGGTGATGAACCTGTATCCGTACTCGCCGGGGCACCTGCTGCTGTGCCCGTACCGGCACATCAGCGACTTCACGGAGCTCACCACTGAAGAGGCTGCAGAGCTCAGCGTGTTCACGGCGCAGGCCATGACCGTGCTGCGCCAGGTGTCGCACCCCACAGGGTTCAATCTCGGCATCAACCAGGGGCAGGTCGCCGGCGCCGGGATCACCGCCCACCTGCACCAGCACGTGGTCCCGCGGTGGCTGGGGGACGCGAACTTCCTGCCGGTCATCGCGCAGACCAAGGCACTGCCGGTGCTGCTCGAGGATTCCCGGCACCAGCTGGCTGCCGCATGGGCCACTTTGTGACCACCCACCGCTTACTATGACGCTCGTGGCTGGGGAACCGTACGACACCGAGCGGGTGATGACCGGCGTGGCCGGCGAGCCGTACGACACCGAGCGCATCCTCACTGTCCCGAACATCCTGAGCTTCATCCGCCTGCTGGGCGTGCCGTTGTTCCTGTGGCTCCTGCTGGAGCGGCAGTCGGACGGCTGGGCCGTTGTCGTCCTCATCATCGGCGGCGCCACCGACTGGCTGGACGGCTACCTGGCCCGCAGCTGGCACCAGCGATCCCGGCTCGGCCAGGTGCTCGACCCACTCGCCGACCGGCTGTACATCCTGGCCACGCTGATCGGCTTCGCCATCCGCGACATCGTGCCCTGGTGGCTGGTTGTGCTTCTGGCCGCACGTGATGGGCTGATGGCAAGCACCATCTGGCCGGCGTTGCGGCGCCGCGGCTTCGCCAGCCTCCCCGTCCATTTCCTGGGCAAGGCCGCGACCTTCGCCCTGCTGTACGGGTTCCCGCTGGTGCTCCTCGGCACCGGGACCGACCCCTGGCACGTGGTGGTACGGGTGATCGGCTGGGCCAGCGTCATCTGGGGCGCGGGCCTTTACTGGTGGTCTGGCCTGCTCTACATCGGCCAGGGCATCGAGGTCATTCGTCGCTTCCCGCTGGAATCTCGCAGCGCGGTCGGCAGAGGATCGGTCTGAGCGCCCGCCGGGCGATAGTGTGGGCACCGACTTGACCGGCAGCAACTGCCAGAAGGAGTGCGTGCGTGTTCCCCGATGATCTCCGCTACACCAGCAAGCATGAATGGGTCCGTCAGGGCGCAGGCAGCACCGTGCGGGTGGGCATCACCGACTACGCGGCCGAGGCACTCGGCGACGTGGTGTACGTGTCGCTGCCTCAGATCGGCGAAGAGGTGGCAGTTGACGACGCCTGCGCCGAAGTCGAATCCACCAAGAGCGTCTCTGACGTCTATTCCCCAGCCACCGGCGTGGTGACAGCGGTGAACGAGTTGCTCAATTCCTCACCCGAAACCATCAACTCTGACCCTTACGGTGACGGTTGGATCTTCGAACTCGAGCTTTCCGAGGCAGGTGAGGTTGAGGATCTTCTTGATTCCGACGCCTACGAAGAGCTGGTCTCGGGCTAGGCTGAAGGTCAACCTGTCGTTGAGCCTCGAGTCGAGAACGGCTCGGGCCAGGAGCGAAAGGTGCCGGTGGAATGATGAACTGCCCAGCATGCGGCCATGAGCTAACCGAGGCCGCGGCAAATTTCTGCCCGCACTGCGGAGCCAGCCTTGCCAAGCTCTCCGGGGATACCACCCGGGTGATCCCCGCCGTTGTCGAGGATTTCAAGGTCGACGACCTTGACGCCGACGACGCCGCGGCAATCGAGGCCTTGCCGCCCGGTTCCGCGCTTCTGCTCGTGCTCAGGGGCACCCAGGCCGGGGCGAGGTACCTGATCGACAGCGACGTGATCACGTCCGGACGGCACCCGCGCTGCGACATCTTCCTCGACGACATCACGGTTTCCCGGCACCATGCCCGCTTCACCCGGCGGGACGGTCAGGTTTGGGTGAGCGACGAGAACAGCCTCAACGGCACCTATGTGAACAAGACCCTCATTGACGGCGAGGTCGCCCTTCGACGCGGCGACGAGGTGCAGATCGGCAAGTTCCGAATGGTGTTCTTCGCCGGGCAGGACTGATGGCGC